>JAXFBD010000111.1:0-2716 GCA_034118545.1 Blautia sp. | reverse complement strand
TACCGTGAAAATCCTGAAAAATTTAAGTTTCGGGGTGTGCGGACTGAAACTGTGGTTCTGGTGCCTGATGTGAATATGTCGGCAAAGGAATATCATGAGGCAGTGGAAGTGATACAAAAAAGAGTGGCTGCACTTGCCGGGAAAAATGATTATATTGTAAAAGAAGAAAGCGGGAAATTAAGAATTGTAATGCCTCTTGCCGTATTCGGGGAGGACGCCACTGCCCAGAAAATAGAAACAATAATAAAAGAATATGTGTCCTGCCCGTTGGCGCTGTCGGTTGCTGTTGCCCGGGAGGATAAAGAAAAATCTGAATTTAGTTATACATATTGCGATCTGGAGCGGGAGGATATTGTCTCGGCGGAACGATATGAAGGAACTCTTCCGGTAGAAAGTAACGGGAATTTTGAGGATACAGATTCCTTTGTAAAATTTACGGTATCGGTGGAAAAGGCATCAGAGCTTCGTGAAAAGCTGCTGGAAAATTATAACAGGAAAGACTGGGGGTTATATCTTGCGGCAGACCGGACATTGGCAGATAGTGCATATAAGATAGCGTGTAATGAGGAGATGGATACCTTTTATCTTCCGTTTTCGAAAGACAACTCTGCCTGGAAGGTGCTGCTGGAATATCCGGAAATCGCCATGTCTTTTAATTGTTTTGCCGAAATTCCTGTGGTATGGGAAGAAGAGTCGGTAATCGAGGGGGAAAATCAGTGCAGAGAGGATGAAATTGCCATGCCTGCAGTCTGCCTGGAATATGGAAGAAATGGTCTGCAGGATACCTTTGATGGAGGAGACTGGGTGGAAAATATTGCCAATCTTAAGGATTCTCTGGATGCACTGGGAATTCCCTATGCCTTTGGAACGTCTGGAGGAGAACGGCAGAAGGTGGTTGTTAAAACAGCACAAAAAGATATGTCAGCTTTCGTTTCGAAAATTCTTGCATATTTCTGGCCCTCTTGCACAGTCACATATGGTAATACAGAATTAGGATATTTAATTATAAAAGATGTTTCTGCAATTGAAACGGATAAGGGAACTTATGCCTTTCAGGTAAAGGTTTCTGAAAACAGTCTTTTTGCACAGGAAACAGACCGGCAGCTGTCTGAGGTGCAGGAGGAAGAGCCACAGGAATGGGGCCTGATGATAAACGGAGAGATGATTGCAAAAACAGATAAGGATCTATCAGAAGCCCTGAAAGAGGACGAGGCAGCGCTGGTTTTTGAAAAAAACTGTCTGGGGAATAATGAAAAATTTGATGAGGGTTTATTGCCTCTGCTGAAGCTGATTGAAACAACTGTAAATACACAAGGCAGTTCAGGCGATGCGTTCTGGTATAGGCGCAGCTGGTTTTTATCAGAGGATAATATGGTGGAAGAAAGGCCGGAGACATCAAATTCCCTGTGGGAGCCATATGATCCGGAGTATGATAAAATCTGTGAGACCATTGTGGAGGCTTATCCCGAGGCAGAGATGGAGCTGTCCCGGATTCGGGACGGATTTCTGGAGATTTCATTGCATATGGATATCCAGCAGGACTATCAGACAGATATCTTAAGAGCAGTGAAAAAAATATACAACGATTGCGGATTAAAACAGGGAATATATGATGGAGTTCTTTTTTATGTAGATGATGGAGAGGAAGTAGCCCGGATAGCACTGGATGATCTGCGGTATTTATATGAAGGAGAGGTCTCAAAAGGAACGATATTCGTAACTGTTCCCTGTATGGAGGATGTGGAAATTTTTAAGGAATTGCTTGAAGCGGATGAGTTCTTTAAGGATTTTGAACCGGTATACAATTGTCATGAATTTTTAAAATCTGTTCTTATCCAGTGAGGATGTCAGGAGGAAAAATGGAAAAGGAATATGATCATGGTCTGGCACAGGGGGCGATTCTGGATTCCCGATATGAAATTATCCGTATTTTGGACAGGGATAATTTCTGCACATCTTATCTGGCAGTTAACAGGCGGGTAGGACGAAATGTTGTAATAAAGGAATTGCTGCAGGAGATTGCGGCATTTTCTGAAAGAAAACAGGACTTTATGAAAGCAGCGAGAATCATGGGGGATTTTGGCGGCGAGCAGGGTCTGGCAGGTGTGACAGATTACTTTGAGGAAAATGGCACAGCATATGTTGTTATGAATGATTCCACAGGGGATACGCTGGCAGAGTATGCCCGAAATCATGAAAAGATCAGCCCGGAAGATTTTATGAAAAGGCTTCTTCCTGTTATCAGGTCTTTGGGAAAGCTTCATAAGGCAAACATCATCTATCGGTATATATGTCCGGAAAACATAATTGTAACAGAAAGCGATGCGCTGAAGCTTAAAGGATTTACGGAAGAAATGTATGCAGACGAGGAGTCTTTGATTTCTGTCAGTGAGGGTACGTTTGACGAGAGCATGCTTCATCCCTATTTTGCCTGGGAGCAGTTTGAGGCTCCGGATAAAACAGGCCCATGGACAGATGTGTATGGATTATGTATGCTTGTATGTGAGTACCTGACAGGAGAAGTACCGCCGGGAGCCCTGGAGCGTATTCTTTTCGACAGCTGGGAGAGCAGAGAGCTGTCCGGTGCAGGAATCAGTCCGGAACTGGAAAAGATTCTGAAAAAGGGGATGAAAGTGAATCCCGAAGAACGCTATCAGTCCATGGAGGAGCTGCAGGGAGCTCTTGAGGCATGGCTTCCGGCACCCCAAAAAAAGCG
>JAXFBD010000110.1:0-3095 GCA_034118545.1 Blautia sp. | reverse complement strand
AAATGGATTTGGGGAGTATTCCACTATTCTCCCCATGCTCCTTGTAACTTATCACCATATCAGTTCATTATAAAAATCTTAGATTTTTGTCTTGACAACTGAGCCACTATAAAGAAAAGGCAATGGCTCTGGATGACGGTGCGGACGACTATCTGACAAAACCTTTTTCTGCAACGGAGCTGATGGCCAGAATCCGGGTGGCACTGCGCCATTACTATCGTATGAATCATTCTGAAGCAGAGGAAAAACCGGATGATACCGTATATGTGAATGGTGGCCTGAAACTGGATAATGGAGCGCATATTGCCTATAAGGATGGTCAGGAGATTCATCTGACTCCGCTTGAATATCAGCTTTTGCTTTTGTTTATGCAGAATCCGGGAAAGGTACTTACCTACCATACAATTTTACGGAAAATATGGAGAGAAGGATATGGGGAAGATACGCAGGTACTTCGTTCTGTGATGGCATCCACACGAAGAAAGATTGAACGGAATCCGGCAAAACCGGAGTATATAGAGACGGAAATAGGAATCGGATACCGGATGCGGGAGTATGAAGTGGTAAAGTATTATTGAGTGATGAAAATCCCGGGAAAACAGTCTGAATCCATTTGCAGGAGAGGAGGAACATGCGGTGATATCCAATTATGAAATCATGCGTAATCAAATGCGTGGAGAGTTTGTAAAATATAATCAGGAAAAAATGATAAAAAAGTTTTCGCTTAGAAATGATGAAAGTTACATTTATATAGAGTTTATGTTAAGAGAATACAGAATAAATCGTAAAACCGGAGTGGTAGAATGGTCAGAAAACAGTTTTTCAACAAGTGTTGAAGCAGATTATAATGAATCCATGACGATTTATGACATACTTTGTTATTCGAAAGATGAGTGTAGCCTTTCAGGAAATTACTGTCCTGTTAATATGTTGAAAGGAACGGTGAAATCCAGTGCTGTTGGAAGCAATATGTTTCAGAAATCAGCAGATGCATTCAACGGGAAGCGAAAGGAACTGGAAACGGTATGTGAGCTTTTGGGAGAAAAGCTTGATTTAAAAGGAGATGTTGCAGCAAAACTGTATCCTTTTACTTTTTTACCGGTTATTATTCAATACTGGGAGGCAGATGAAGAATTTCCTGCAAATCTTAAGTTTATGTTTGATGAGAATATTTTGGACTATATCCATTTTGAAACGATTTTTTTTATGATGGGGCACATTGTGAAGCGAATAGAGGAAATGATGAAAATTGATTTTAGTATATGTTAAAATGTCAGCCTGATTTGGCTTTGGAAAATTATTTGACAGATTCCGGTTAATCGAGGGCGGTCAGGCTTAATTTATGAAAAGAGGATGTAAATCGAGAAAATGATTTGCATCCTCTTTTTTTCTCACACTATTTTCACAGCATCCGTCCGATCTGACAGCTTCTTCACACATTCTGAAAAATCTCACAGGATTCTCACAACCGGTGAATTTATTCCCACACCGTTCCCACAGGTAAAAAGGTATACTGCAGATAAAACTTCAGCAGTGAGTAATGATTCTCTGCTGAAGTTGTGTCTCCGGCGGATCGCAGAGGCGCGCAGATGAAAGCTCCTTCGAAGCGTGCGCCTTACGGCAAGTACGCCGGTGGCGTACTTGGAATGAAAAGAGGAGGAGAGCCAGATGACTGAGAAATTAGAAGACAGATGTAAAAAGCTGATCGTTCAGCATGAATATAAAGAATGTGAAAAAAAACTGGGAGAGGCGATGCTTCAGAATCCGCATTCCGCAATCCCTCATAACCTGATGGGAATCCTGATGGAAAAAAGAACAACCATGTTCTTGCAATGAAACATTTTCGTGCAGCTTACGCACTGGATCCGACTTACATTCCCGCACGATATAACATGGAGCAGTATGGGGATATGTATCCTTCCGGAAAATATGCCTATACAGAGGAGGACTGTCCGGTGCAGAATGATCCGCAGTTTAAGGTCGTTTACGATGAACATCATGTAGGACATCTTGTAAGAAAATAGGAGGTTTGGATTATGGGAAAAAAGAGTGGGTGCACAGTGATCGCCGGATGTGGGCGTCTGGGCGCGAGCATTGCGGGAAAACTATCAGAAGAAAAAAAAGATGTAATGATTCTGGATTGTGATAAAACGGCATTTCGAAAATTACCATATTCTTATGGCGGACTGACGTTAACAGCAAATGTGACAGATATGGAGAGACTGGAAGCTCTTGGCCTGGCGGAGGCTGCGGTTTTTATTGCTGTTACTGATCATGATTGTGTGAATATCTGTGCGGCACAAATCCATTGATTATCAAATGCAGACAGTATATGTGAAAGAGGAAGAAATTCATGTGACTCCCATTGAATATAAGATTTTATGCCTGTTGGCGAAAAACCTTGGGAGAGTTCTGACTCATACCCACATAACAAAAGAAATATGGGGAAGTTCTCTGGAGGGAGATATTGCGTCGCTAAGGGTTCATGTGGCAACGGTAAGAAAAAAAATAGAAAAAATAGACGGTTTAAACAAGTGTATTCAGACACATGTTGGAATCGGGTATTGCATGGTTAAGCAGGATTAAAGAACTGTTGGTGAATTTGTGAATCGTGGGATGCAGGAAAATCATTATTTTTGTATCTGCTTACGAAAATAATGGAAACGCTTGTTATGTGGCTGCCAGATTAAAAAGAAGAATAAAGCTGGTATCGAATTTCGACACATTTTCATGTAAAATTATTATATATGTAAATGTCATTTATATGTATAATGAATAAGAAAATGGCAAAAACGGAATGATTTTTCATGAGGAGGAAATTAAGATGCTGAGAATGGAAATTGCTTTGTTTCTGGTGATGGCCTTTGTGGCAGGTATATATTTTTCGGCAGAGAGGAAAAATACTCTGCTGCACAGGACGTTTTCTGTCCTGCTTGTTGTGGCACAGATAAATCTGATTTTTGACGGAGTTACGCTTTATACGGTAAATCATCTGGATACAGTGCCAAGGCTCCTCAATGATATACTCCACAGATTTTTTATTGGAACTACGGTTCTGGTGGTATATCTTTTTTATCAGTATATTGCCATTCTTG
>JAXFBD010000109.1:0-7583 GCA_034118545.1 Blautia sp. | reverse complement strand
GTGAGAACTGTCAGAGAATATGGCAATGGTCATATCGAAGGATTCAAAAATATTCCGGTAGATGAACTTCGGGAACGTCTGGATGAGATTGAAAAAGGTAAACCTGTTTATGTGATCTGTCAAAGTGGGCTTAGAAGCTATATCGGAACACGTATATTGGAAGGAAACGGATATAAAGCCTATAACTTCTCAGGAGGATTCCGTTTTTACGATGCTGTGATGCATGACCGGTGTCTCATTGAAGCAGCAACTGCCTGCGGAATGGATCAAATATGAAAACTACCACAGTGGTGAAGGAGGTTATATAAGGTGAAGCAAAACAAAAAAGTAATCATTGTCGGAGGCGTGGCCGCAGGCGCGAGCTGTGCCGCACGGCTTAGAAGACTGGATGAGCAGGCAGAGATTATTCTGCTGGAACGGGGCGAATACATTTCCTATGCGAACTGCGGACTGCCTTATCATGTAGGCGATGTGATTCGTTCCCGCGATGCTCTTCTTGTTACCAAAGCAGAAATGATGCAGGAACGATTCAAAGTAAATGTACGGACGAAACATGAAGTAACAGCAATTAACCGGGAACAGAAGACGGTGACTATCCGTGATATCACAAAGGGAACAACTTACGAGGAGAGCTATGACACTCTGGTATTGGCGACCGGCTCTTCGCCTCTCAAGCCTCCAATCCCAGGTATACAGTCGTCAAAAATCATGACGCTCTGGACCGTGCCGGATGCAGATCAGATTCGTGCCATGATAATGGCGGGTGCAAAATCCGCTGTTGTGGTCGGGGGCGGTTTTATCGGACTGGAAACTGCAGAAAATCTGCAGCATGCAGGACTGAAGGTATCCCTAGCGGAAGCAATGGATCAGGTCATGGCGCCCCTTGATCCGGAAATGGCCATGATTTTGCATAATCATATCCGCGAGAAAGGGATCGACCTGAATCTTTCCGACGGTGTGCAATCCTTTTCGGAAACTGAAAACGGCATTGCTGTCAAACTGAATAGCGGTAAAGTATTGCAGGCAGATCTGGTACTTTTATCAATCGGGGTTCGACCAAACGGATTACTGGCGAAAGGAAGCGGCTTGGCGACAAATGAGCGTGGCGGTGTAATTGTCGATGAGCATATGCGTACTTCTGACCCATCCATTTATGCTGTGGGTGATGTTGCCGTCATTAAGGATTTTGTAACCGGCGACTCGACCATGATCGCTCTTGCCGGTCCTGCGAATAAACAAGGCCGTATTGCCGCCGATAACATTGCCGGTCTGAGTTCCGTTTACGAGGGAACCCAGGGAACCTCCGTTGCGAAAGTATTTGATATCACAGCGGCATCTGTCGGAGCAAATGAAAAAAGTCTGAACCGCAGAGGTCTGACTCATGGAAAAGACTACGAAAGTATCCTGATCACCCAGAACTCTCATGCCGGATATTATCCCGGTGCCATGCCGATGTATCTGAAGCTTCTCTTTTCCCGGGATGGAAAAAAGCTGTTTGGTGCTCAGATTGTCGGAACGGACGGAGTGGATAAACGGATTGATATGATCAGTGTGACCATGCGTCTCGGTGGGGGAATCAAAGAACTGAAAAATCTGGAACTTGCTTATGCTCCGCCATATTCTTCTGCTAAGGATCCGGTCAACATGGCCGGTTTCACAGCCGAAAATGTACTCAATCATCTAATCACTTTTGCAAAATGGAATGAGCCGGATACCCATCCCGATACAGTTCTTCTGGATGTCCGGGAGGAAGCAGAGCTAATGTCCTACTCTCTTCCAAATGCTTTACATATACCTCTGGGACAGCTGCGTGACCGTTACAAGGAGCTGAATCCGGAAATAACTTATATTCTATTTTGTGCCGTTGGCGTTCGCGGCTACGCTGCGGCAAGAATCCTGATGCAAAAGGGAATACATAACGTAAAAGTATATCCGGCAGGTATCCGGTTCTACCGTGAAACTCATCCGGAGAAAGAAGAATCGACAGATGCTCCGGTAAATATCGTTCTGGAAAAACAGTCGATCGATAAAGGAGAATCCAAAATGAAACAGATTTCCATTGACTGCAGCGGAATGCAGTGTCCAGGTCCTATCATGGAAGTATATAAAACAGTTAAAGATATGAAAAACGGGGAACAGCTGGAAGTGACCGCTTCCGATCCGGGATTTTCCAAAGATGTGGCATCCTGGTGCAGACGAACCGGCAATACACTGGTATCCAATCAAAAGGAAGGAACCTCCTATGTGGCTGTGATACAAAAAGGACTGTCAAAAGATGCTCCTTCTGATAACAAAACAAACCTGCAGACCGGTGCTCCAATCGTACGTGATACTCCACAGGGAAAAACCATTATCGTCTTTGACGGAGATATGGACAAAGTACTGGCATCCTTTGTGATTGCCAACGGCGCATTGGCGATGGGTCGTCCAGTCACCATGTTCTTTACCTTCTGGGGATTAACTGCCCTTCGAAAACCGGAAAAACAAGAAATCAGGAAATCCTTTGTGGAGAAAATGTTTGGTGCGATGTTGCCCCGTGGTGTCCGTAAACTGAAGCTCTCTAAAATGAACATGGGCGGTATGGGAACCGCTATGATGAAACGCATCATGAATGACAAGAATATCGATTCTCTGGAGGATATGATGAAAAAAGCCATGGACAATGGCGTGAAAATCATTGCCTGCTCCATGAGTATGGATGTCATGGGAATTCGAAAAGAAGAATTGATCGACGGCGTTGAAATAGGCGGAGTAGGCACCTACCTGGGGGACGCAGAAGAATCCAATGTAAATCTGTTTATATAAGTAAATTATTAAACGCTTTTACATTTTATAAATGTTCTAATTTTTCATTATCCAGAATCATTACGGTACCACGGGATAGTTTGACCATGCCTTCGCTTTGAAAATAGCGGAGCATTCGTGTAATGACTTCCCGGTGTGTACCAAGATGATTGGCAATGGCTTCATGAGTCAGCTTCAAGTTATCACTCTCTTCAATGGAAGATTCTTCCAGGAGAAAGGATGCAACTCGTTTATCAAGGCTTTTCCACAAAATCTGCTCGATCAGCCACATGACATCAGAAAAACGGGTAGCCATCAGTTCGTTGGTATAATTTGCCACTGGTGCGGATTCTTTCATAATACTCTTATAGGTATCAGCTGGAATTATCCAAAGATCTGTATCTTTTTCTGTCTCTATGGTCACGTCAAACTGAATAGAACGCATGATGCAGGAGGCGGAAAACAGGCACATGTCTCTGTCAAAGAGACGATAAATGGTAATCTCACGTCCTTCATCAGAGAGAATATATGCACGAAGCTGTCCGGACTTGACCAGAAGGAGACCGGTACAGTCCATGTTTCCGTTGTGAAGGACGGTTCCTTTCTTGACTTTTCGTGTAATTAGCCCTTTCTGAATGCGATTTTTTTGATCAGCAGTTAGTTGATTCCATACGGGAAAATAATTTTCAAATTCCATGTTCCATTCCTCCTCAAACTGCTTATTATTATATTTTTGTTTCAGGAATATGTCAAATATATTATTGGCATGTGTCTGAAACAGAATCATAATGTAAAAAAATTTTTCAAAAGGGGGAGTGATATGCCAAGACCTATCTATTTTTTCCAAAAGTATTTTTCCGATATTGACATCAGTAATCAGCGTGTTGATAAATCTCTTCTGTAAAGCAATTAATAGAGCTTCTGCCTTGGACTTCCCATGTGTGATACAAATACCATTCTCACAGGTAAAAAGATATACTACAGGTACAAAAGAAAAGGAAGGAGAACGCCACTGACAAGGAAATTATGGATGCCTGTTGCCTTGCCTGTGCTCTTCTGAAAAAACCGAAGGTACTGATTCTGGACGACTCTACATCCGACGTGGGTACCAAAACGGATGCCGCCATTCAAAAATCCCTTGCTGAGTTTATCCCTGACACCACCAAGATTATTATTGCTCAGCGAATCAGCTCCGTACAGCATGCAGATCAGATCATTGTAATGGATGATGGAAGGGTTGTGGCTGTGGGCAGGCATGAGGAACTTCTCAAAACCTGTGATATTTACCGTGAAGTATATGAGTCTCAGAAGAAAGGAGAAAGTGACGATGAATAAAGGGAAAACTACTAAAATGGAAAGTATACCGCGGAAGGAGCAGTTTGACGGGAAGACGCTGCTGCGGCTGCTCTGTTATTTGAAGGACTACAAGGGTCAGCTTATTTTCGTAGTGGTCAGTATCTTACTCAGCGCCATGGCATCTGCGGCCTCAGCGCTGTTTCTGCAAACGCTGATAGACGATTATATTGCACCCCTGCTTACAAGCTCCGCCCCGGTGTTCACTCAGCTTTTGAAAGCCCTGGTGGTGATCGGCGTGGTGTACCTGATTGGTGTGCTGGCAACTCTCTTTTATAACCGGGTCATGGTCACCATCGCGCAGGGAACGCTGAAAAAGATTCGGGACGAAATGTTTGAGAAGAGTCTTTATACCAATGATACCGACACTCTCCGTCAGATGATCGCCCAGTCCATGGCACAGCTCATCTCGTCGATGTTTACCATCGTGTCGGTGTTTGTATGCATGCTCTATGTCAGCGTTTGGCTGACGCTGGTGGCTGTGGGCGTTATGTTTCTCATTTTGCAGATTGTCAAGATGGTTACAGGCAAAATCGGTGTTTTCTTTATGATGCAGCAGAAGACCCTTGCTGATGTGAATGCCTATGTGGAGGAAATGGTCAACGGGCAGAAAGTCATCAAAGTATTCTGCCACGAGGAAAAGGCCAGGGAAGAACTGAATGAAAAGAATAAAGCATGGGTGAGCAGTGCAGCCAGTGCTAATGGCTATGCCAACTCCATGATGCCCATGATGAATGCCCTCGGGTATGTACAGTATGTCATTATTGCCATTCTGGGCGGGTATATGGGTATGGAAACACCCTCACCACGATGGAACTCTGACTTACACTAAGCTGGAAGGCCGCGTGGTATTCAATCATGTGGACTTTGGGTATACTCCTGAAAAACAAATTTTGTACGACATTTCCCTTTACGCCGAGCCAGGACAGAAAATCGCTTTTGTGGGAGCTACCGGTGCGGGCAAGACCACCATTACGAACCTCATTAGCCGTTTCTATGATATTGCTGATGGAAAGATCCGCTATGATGGGATCAATATCAACAGAATCAAGAAGGCCGATCTGCGCCGCAGTCTGGGTATGGTTTTGCAGGATGTAAATCTGTTTACAGGTACGGTTATGGAAAACCTGCGTTATGGCAATCCCGATGCCACTGATGAAGACTGTATTGCCGCAGCGAGGCTGGCCAACGCTGACGGATTCATTCGGATGCTTCCCAAAGGGTATCAAACTGTGCTCAAGGGCGACGGCAGCGGTCTGTCTCAGGGTCAGCGTCAGCTTATTTCCATTGCCCGTGCTGCCGTATCCGATCCACCTGTTATGATTTTGGATGAAGCCACGTCCTCCATTGATACCCGTACCGAAGCGCTGGTGCAGGGCGGCATGGATAAACTGATGAAAGGCAGAACGGTGTTTGTCATTGCCCACCGCCTTTCCACCGTGCAGAACTCGGATGTTATCATGGTGCTTGACCATGGCCATATCATTGAGCGTGGCAATCACGACAAGCTGATTGCAGAAAAAGGTACTTATTATCAGCTCTATACCGGAGCTTTTGAGTTGGAATAATCCCGGAAATAGTGACTTGTCAGGTATTCCATCTAGTTTTCACTATACTGGAAGGATTATAGACCTTTCGTCAGAAGCTGAGTGAGAAAAAGTCCAAAAACAAGTGAAACCAGAAGTAATTTGGACTTGTCTGCACAAACGTTGCGGGGAAAGTCCAGAAAAACAGAAATTCGGAAGTTTTTTGGATATATCTGCTGTAGAAGTGTGTGAAAAGGTCCAGACAACCGGGAAGCTGAAAGAATTTTGGACTTTCTTGCTGCGGATTTTGCGTGGGAAGGTCCAAACGGATAGGAAGCTAGTACAGCGAATACTAGATGTCTGCTGCAACGGAGGCTATCGGGAATTCTGATCGAAAAGACCATATTCTTTGAGCAGTTCTTTTTGAAAGTCTACATCGGAGACGGATTTCAGTAAGTCTTCCTGACGTCCGTCTCGGAGAAGAAACTGATTTAACCGGTTGAGTTGTTCCAGCGTTTCCATATGTCCTTCCTCACGCGCTTCCTCGGCAATAGCTTTGTACATTCTTTTTGTAAAAATCTCATCATCGTATTCATCTAAAAACATAGTGACAACCTCCTGGCGGTGTTCCTTCAACACATCGGTCAGAACATCCTCTTTCAGGCAGCGGTCCACGGCGAGGTCTACGGATGTCTGAGGAGTATAGCCATTTTGGAGGTATAAGATCTCACGTTCCGGTCTTTCATTTATTCCGTTATTAAATACAATAAATTGCGGAAAGGGGAGGAGGATCTGTTTTGTTCCATACACATTTGCATCTGTTTGCTCTAAATAGGTACGGTACTGCCGCGCAAAATACAGAAAACCGCGGAGAGGGATATTCGGATTCCAGGTGGACTGATGTTCGACAAGACAAAGGGCCCAGTCCAGAAGAAAGGAAACGTCATTTTTATATCCCAGGTAGATGACGTTGTCCAGAGTGGTGATGGTAAGCTGGCTGACATCCTCATACGACGTCTGGTTGATGGCGTTATAAAGTTGTAAAAGCTTCTTTTTGTCCCGGAAAATAAACCGAACAGTTTATCTTTATGTGTTCTTTGTACGTATGTACCTTCATCGGGAGTGGAAGGAATCGGGGATTCCTGTGTCACATCATATGGGGGATGAACAAAATAACGTCTATCAATTCTTACGGTATTTTGATAAACTGTATGATAAGTTCACCGACTTGGAGAAAAAAAGTTTTAAGCAGCTTGTTGAGCGGACATACAATTATGAGCAGGAGCAGCCGGACAGCAGGGCTACGCATAAAAAGGCAACTTCGTTTCTGTGCAGTTCGTTCGTGAACCCTCTTCGAGATTCGCAATTTTGATTAACAGGGTCTGGCGTTAAGGAAAAAAGAATGATGATTATCTGTAATAATGGTTTTGACTGTAAAAGAGGTGTGTATAGATGGATATCAGAATACTACGGTATTTTTTGACGGTGGCGAAAGAACAGAATTTTACAAAAGCGGCAGAACAATTGAATATTACTCAACCAACACTTTCAAGACAGCTTTCTGCATTGGAGGATGAGATTGGAAAAGCCCTTTTTATAAGGGGGAATCGCAGTGTCACACTTACAGAGACGGGGATATTATTAAAAAGACGGGCTTTGGAGATTCTTGATCTGGAAGAGAAAATGATGGATGAGCTAATGGCAAAAGAAGAATTGATAGAAGGTACTATTACTATCGGATGTGGTGAGTTTGCGGCTGTAGATACATTGGCTGAAATTTGTAAGGTATATAAGGAAAAATATCCAATGGTGCAGATTGCTTTACATACAGCAACGGCAGATTCGGTATATGATATGATGAATCAGGGTCTGGTAGACATTGGATTGTTTATGGAACCGGTCAATACAGAAGGTCTGGAT
>JAXFBD010000108.1:0-23195 GCA_034118545.1 Blautia sp. | reverse complement strand
CTGATCCTTCAGGGATTTCCATACCAGCTTCACTCTTGCCCGGGGATTGACCAGCTTGGCGCCAAGGGCAAAGGCATTGATATTGGCAATGGTTCCGTAAATGGGGTAATCGGCCACATAGGCAAGGAGATTATTCTCCGCCAGAGAACCTCCGATGGCTCCCATAAGGAATTTTGCCTCATGCATCCGGGCATAATAGGTACGGATATAGCGGTGGGAGGTTCCCAGTGAGCAATTGAGAATACGCACCTTTGGATGAAGAGTGGCCGCCCTCACGCTTGCCTTTGCCAGGGGAGGGGTGGTGGTAAAAATAATATCGCAGTTTTCTGCAATGGCCTGCTCCAGCACCTGATCCGCATTTTCCTGAGTCACGTCACAGTAGGATACGGTAACGATCTCATCAGGGAAGGTCTGCTCCAGATGGAGACGGCCCAGTTCATGGGCGTAGGTCCATGCCGAAGTGGACGGCTGCTTTTCATATACAAATGCCACCTTCAGCTTTTTATTTGCCCAGTTTACGGGAAGAAGCTGGCTGATAATATTCTTCTTTTCTGTGGAGGGATCCATTTTCAGCTCCACACCCATTCCCTGAGAACGAAGCTCAAATTCTTCCCAACAGGAGGTGATCAGCTCATGAAGCTGCTGCACACTCTGCTCCAGAAGGGTTTCATACCCATACAGGGAAATAAAGGACAGAAAGGCATCCCCCTCCGTAATGGGCAGTTTACTGCCTCCCGCAGCCTCGTATTCCAGACAGAAGCGGGTATACAGAGAATGAAGATCCATCTTTTCGTCATCTGTCCAGGTTTCTCCCGGCTTCTTGCCCGCACACTCTATCAGCGCCGGAAAGCTGCCTTCCTGGGAAAAATAAATGTCATTGATCTGTGTCGCATCATAAAAATCAAGAAATTCGTAATAAATTTTGTTTTCTTTTTCGTTGGTCCGTTTGGGAATCAGACGGATTACGTTTCCGGGAATGGAAACAGCTCCGAAATATTTCAGTACGCTGACTCTTTTATTACCCTCGAGAATGTAAAACCGGTTCATATATTCATATGCCTTTACAGGATCACGGATTCCCTCCTCCTCATGGCTGATGCTGAGCCGGATCCACTTGGCGGCAAATTCACTTTTTTCACTCATAATGGGCATAAAATTAGATGCGAAGGCATTGCTTCTGCCGGCACTTCGGGTGCCTGCAATCTGGTTCACAGGAATCTGCACCAGTCCCAGCGGCATTTCCGAATATGAGCTTTTTGGCGGAAGAATGTCATCCAGCACATCCAGTGTGGGCTGTTTGCCCATCAGCATGCGCATCTGATAATCTTTTCTTCCCATTTTATATGCCTTACTGTAATCCTCTACTGACATAAAATTCTCCTTTATATTATTCTATTCTCAGGTTTTTTGTTTATTCCACAAATCAGTCGATCAGTCCCAGACGGAGAAAGGCTTTCTCGATTCCATCCTCCATCACACTGTCTGTAAGCATGTCTGCTGCTTTTTTCGCATCGGGCGTTCCGTTTCCCATGCAGACTCCCACAGACGCAAATTCCAGCATATCAATATCGTTATCGCTGTCACCAATGGCGATCACATCTTCTCCGGAAAAACCGCCTGCTTCGAGAATCCGACGGATTCCTGCTGTTTTCATCACATCCGGCGGTGTGATCTCGCCGCCCCATTTCTCCGGATTGGGCAGACTGAAGGTGGTCATGTGGATTTTACCTTCCCAATCCTTTGCAATGGTTTCGTAGGGAAGCTCGTTGCTGAAAAAAAGCATTTTTTCCACATCCGGAAGTTCCGCTGCGTTTTCTGCTTTTTCCGGTGCCTCTTTCAGAATCTTCTGTGTACTGCCGGTAATCTCCATCAGACGACGTCCCACATTTAAATATTCCTCATAACACTGCGCCGGGACAAAAGTCTTATCGCTTCGCTGAATCTCCACAACACAGTCATGCTCCAGAAGATATCCGCAGAAGCCTTTATAAACCTCCGGAGAAAAGCATGTTTTGCCGATGCATTCTCCTTTATACTGTGTATTTCCGCCTGCGCTGGAAATCACCCCGTCAAAACCGATCTCCAAAACCTTTTTTTCAATCTGATTATATGGACGCCCGGAGCAGATACATACCTCGTGCCCTTTTTCCCGGGCCTTTCTTACCGCACGGATGGTGCTCTCCGGGATGGTTCCGTCAAAATTGCGAATTGTTCCGTCAATATCTAAAAAAATGATTTTCTTCATATAAAATCCTTTCTGCTGTTGTTTTTTAGCCAGTAATACTTGCTTCAAGTATAACCAATTTTTTTAGAAAGACAAGAGATTCTTTTTTTAAAAAAGTATCTTTCACGGATAGCATTATGATTTAAACTATGCTATAATTTCCCTATGCCTAAATCAGGCATATTTTCGCCTGAAAATACATTTATTTCATAACATTATTGCCGGTTCAGGCATTAATCACTAAATAAAAAAGAAAGGGAGAATCTGAGAAATGAAAATCACCAATGACATTCGCTATGTAGGTGTAAATGATCACAAAGTAGACCTTTTTGAGGGACAGTATGTCGTTCCAAACGGTATGGCTTACAATTCTTACGTAATCATGGATGAAAAAATCGCTGTTATGGACACAGTAGATATTAATTTCACCCATGAATGGCTGGACAATATTGCCGAAGTTCTGGACGGAAAAAAACCGGATTATCTGGTTGTTCAGCATATGGAGCCTGACCACTCCGCAAACATCGCTAATTTCATGAAGGTTTATCCGGACGCTGCCATCGTGGCAAACGCAAAGACCTTCGTTATGATGGATCAGTTCTTTGATCTGAGCCCGGATACAAAACGTGTTGTAGTAGACAACGGCGAATCCCTTACACTTGGCAAACATGTACTTACTTTTGTATTTGCACCGATGGTTCACTGGCCGGAGGTTATGGTTACTTACGACAGCACAGACAAGGTTCTGTTTGCTGCTGACGGCTTTGGCAAATTCGGCGCTCTTGATGTGGAAGAGGACTGGGCATGCGAAGCACGCCGTTACTATATCGGTATTGTAGGCAAATACGGTGCACAGGTACAGGCACTTCTGAAAAAAGCCGCAGGACTGGATATTCAGATCATCTGCCCGCTCCACGGACCGGTTCTTACCGAAAACCTTGGCTACTATCTGAATCTGTATGATACATGGTCCTCCTACCGTCCTGAGACAGAAGGCATCATGATCGCATATACCTCTGTTTACGGAAACACCAGAAAGGCTGTCGAAATTCTTGCTGACAAGCTGAAAAAAGAGGGCTGCCCCAAGGTTGTTGTCTGCGACCTGGCACGTGAAGATATGGCTGAGGCAGTGGAAGACGCTTTCCGCTACAGCAAGCTGGTTCTTGCAACCACAACCTACAACGCAGAGATCTTCCCGTTTATGCGTGAGTTCATCAACCATCTGACAGAACGCAACTACCAGAACCGTACGGTTGCTTTCATCGAAAACGGAACCTGGGCACCTCTGGCCAAGAAGGTTATGCAGAAGATGCTGGAGGGAAGCAAAAACCTCACATACATCAAAAATAACGTTACCATCAAATCCGCTGTTAAATCTGAGACTGTGGAAGCACTGGATAAGATGGCAAAAGAGCTCTGCAAGGATTACATCGCACAGTCTGACGACCTGGCAGACAAGAATGATATGACTGCTCTGTTTAAGATCGGTTATGGTCTGTATGTTGTTACCTGCAACGACGGCAAAAAGGACAACGGACTTATTGTAAATACTGTAACACAGCTTACAGATACTCCTAACCGTGTTGCTGTTAACATTAACAAGCAGAATTACTCTCACCATGTGATCAAACAGACCGGCAAGCTGAATGTAAACTGCCTGTCCGTAGAAGCTCCATTCTCCGTATTCCAGCACTTTGGCTTCCAGAGCGGAAGAAGTGTTGATAAATTCGCAGATTATGAGGCTCTTCACTCTGACAACGGACTTCCGTTCCTGCCGCGCTACATCAATGCATTCATGTCCCTTGAGGTTGAATCTTATGTAGATCTTGATACACACGGAATGTTTATCTGTAAAGTAACAGAAGCAAGAGTTATGTCTGACAAAGACACCATGACATATACCTACTATCAGAAAAACGTTAAGCCGAAGCCTGAAACAGAAGGCAAAAAAGGCTGGGTATGCAAGGTATGCGGATACATCTATGAGGGAGAGGAGCTTCCGGATGATTACATCTGCCCGCTTTGCAAGCATGGCGTAGCTGATTTTGAGAAAATCTGATATACGGGGATCCGGCCGTATCTGACCGATATCCCACTCGCTTAAAATAATTTCAGGGGCTGTCGCACCAACAATAGCCTGCGGAAAATCCCGTACTGTAAAGTACGAAGTTCCGCAGGCTATTCTTATTTTATGTACTGCCGTTCTGGCATATTCCGGTTTATCCATCATCCCCTCCCGTGTCCTTTGTCTCAAACCATACACGACAATTCTATTTGACTTATTTTGGAATTATTGAAAATGTAGTCATCTTTTTATTCATATAAAGTGCACTGCTGGCTGGAAAAGGTTTGAGATGCTTCCTTCTGGACTTTTTATGGAAGATTTCCTTCGCAAATGTCCAGACTTCGGCCTGAACGGCTTCCTTTCGGACTTTTTATGGCGGTTCGCATACGCAAATGTCCAACTTACGGCTTGAACGGCTCCCTTTCGGACATTTTATAACGATTCGAATGCGCAAATGTCCAACCTACCCGTTTGATCTGCTTTCTTTTGGATATTTTATGGTGGATTTCCTTCGCAAATGTCCAGACTTCGGCTTGAACGGCTTCCTTTTGGACATTTTATGGCGGTTCGCATGCGCAAATGTCCATCCTACGGCTTGAGCGGCTTCCTTTTGGACATTTTATGGCGGATTTCCTCAGCACAGGTCCAACTTCTGGCTTGAGCGGCTTTCTTTTGGACATTTTATGACGATTCGAATGCACAAATGTCCAACCTACCCGCCTGAACTGCTTCCTTCTGGACATTTTATGGATGATTTCCTTCGCAAATGTCCATCCTACCCGTCGAAGCCCGCCGGAGTTCACACGAACTCACCTGACCAGCTTCCTTCTGGACATTTTATGATGATTCGAATGCGCAAATGTCCAACCTCCCGCCGGAGCTCACATGAATTCGCTTGAGTTCACCTGAGCTCGCCTGAACTGCATCTTTCTCTGAATCACGCAAAAATTGGATCTTCATGAGCAAAAGCTTCATAAAGATCCAATTCTTTATATATCCCAGGATAAACTGCAAAATATCAACAAAACAAACTTTTTCTAAGAAACAATATGAACATCCACCTGCTGATAAGGAATGACAATTCCGTTGGCATCAAACTCTTCTTTGATTCTTTCGTTGAGGCGCCATTTAACAGGCCAGTATTTCTCTGTTGCTACCCAGACACGCAGTCCCATGACGACAGAGCTGTTGCCCAGCTCATCCACAAAAACCTCCATACCCTCATCTGCCTGAGTATCCGGATCTTCATGAAGAAGCCTCTCCAGAATGGCTTTCGCCTTCTTCATGTCTGATTCATAGGAAATTCCCACCTTGATCTCCAGCTTACGCTGATCGCGGGCTGTCACATTTATAATCGTACAATTGGACAGAGTTCCGTTGGGAATCACAATGTTTTTGTTATCTATGGAGCGCAGTGTGGTATAGCATATCTCGATTTTTGCCACTGTGCCCTCACTTCCGTTTGCCACATCCTGCACAATGTAGTCTCCCACCTGAAAAGGCTTGAACAGCAGAAGCAGGACGCCGCCTGTAATATTGGCAAGACCGCCCTGAAGGGCAAGACCGATGGTGACACCGGCACTTCCCAGCAAAGCTACCACAGAAGATTCTTTTACACCAAAGCGAATGGCAATATTAAAAATGATCAGTGCATACAATGAATATTTCAGCAGGGAACAGGTAAACTGTACCACGCCCTTATCCACACTGATTTTTTCCATGGAGCTGCGAACCACTTTCACCAGCCAGTTAATAATCTTGCGTCCCACCACAAAGACCAGTACAGCGATCACAAGCTTGATACAGAAATTCGCCACATCCGGAAAATCGCTCAAGACTGCTTCCAGAGCCTTATCAATGTCCATTGTGTCGTCCTTTCACATTTTTCTGCGGTGCTTCCGCCATGGAGCTTTTCGGCGCGGCATTCGCAGACTTCTCCAATGCATCAGTCATGGCCTTCTGAATTGCAGCCGCCATAGCACTCTTAGGCGCAGCGCTTTTAGCATTCTTCGCTGCAGCGACCTTTCCGTTCCTCGTCGCAGCTCCCTTAGCGTTCACAGCTGCACCAGCCTTAGCGTTTTTTGCTGAAGCAGACGCAGGCTTCTTTAATGAAGCGGCTTCTGTCCCGGCGTTCTTCTGTACAGAGTCCGCGGACTTCTTTGCGGCGGCTGCGGGTTCCTGCAGTGTTTTCATGGACAGGCTGATCCGTTTTTTCTTCAGATCCACATCCAGGACACGTACATCTACCACATCTCCCACGCTGACTGCTTCCAGCGGATGCTTAATATACTTATCACAGATTTCGGAAATGTGTACCAGGCCGTCCTGATGAACACCGATATCCACAAAGCATCCGAAATCAATTACATTTCTTACGGTACCCTTAAGGATCATTCCCGCTTTCAGGTCTTTCATGTCCAGCACGTCCGTCCGCAAAATGGGGCGGGGCATTTCATCACGGGGATCTCTTGCCGGTTTTTCCAGCTCTTTTACAATATCCTGCAGAGTAATTTCTCCTGTTTCCAGCTCCTTTGAAAGCTCCCCGTAATCCTTCACCTGACGGGAAATACCCGAAAGTCTGCCTGCAGTGATATCAGAGGGCTGGTAACCCAGCTTTTCAAGAAGCTTTGTGGCAGCCTCATAGCTTTCCGGATGAACGCTGGTGGCATCCAGGGGATTGCTTCCGCCGGTGATACGCATAAAGCCTGCGCACTGCTCAAATGCTTTCGGGCCCAGCTTTGCCACCTTAAGAAGCTCCCGTCGGCTTGTAAAGCGGCCGTTCTCTTCCCTGTAAGTTACAATATTGCGGGCAATGGTCTTACTGATACCGGAGATATATTCCAGAAGAGAAGCAGATGCCGTATTCAGATCAACACCTACTTTATTTACACAGTCCTCCACCACTCCGGTAAGAGCCTCGCCCAGCTTCTTCTGATTCATATCATGCTGATACTGTCCCACACCGATGGATTTGGGGTCGATTTTTACCAGCTCAGCAAGGGGATCCTGAAGTCTTCTTGCGATAGAAGCAGCACTTCTCTGTCCCACATCAAAATTGGGGAACTCCTCTGTTGCCAGCTTGCTGGCAGAATAAACAGACGCTCCAGCCTCATTGGTGATCACATACTGAACCTTCTCCGGAATTTCTTTCAGAAGCTCCACGATAATCTGCTCCGATTCTCTGGATGCTGTTCCGTTTCCAAGAGAAATCAGTGTTATATTGTATTTTTTGATCAGTTTTTGCAGCGTTTCCTTTGCCGCCCTGATCTTTGCGTCAGTAGTAGGCGCCGTGGGATAAATAACTGTTGTATCCAGAACCTTGCCGGTGGCATCTACAACGGCCAGCTTACAGCCGGTACGAAAAGCCGGGTCCCATCCCAGAACTACCTGGCCTGCGATTGGCGGCTGCATCAGAAGCTGCTCCAGATTTTTTCCGAAGACACTGATGGCACCGTCTTCCGCCTTTTCTGTGAGATCACTGCGGATCTCTCTTTCGATGGCAGGAGCGATAAGACGTCGATAGCTGTCCTGTACCACATCCGCCAAAACCGGTGTGGTGACAGGATTCTCCCGGGAGATCGTCTTCTTTTCCAGGTATCGTAAAATATCCTCCTCGGGAGCCTGGATTTTTACTGTGAGGAATTTTTCTTTTTCTCCGCGGTTAACTGCCAGAACACGGTGGCCTGCCAGCTTCTTCAGCGGCTCCTCAAACTCATAATACATCTCGTAAACAGAGGTCTCCTCCGGGTTCTTTGCCGCTGCGGCCAGTGTTCCCTTATCCATGGTCAGGTTTCTGATGTAGATACGGTAATCTGCCTCGTCTGAAATCCTTTCGGCCAGAATATCCTTTGCACCGTTAATGGCATCCTGAACTGTTTCCACCTCTTTTTCCGGAGAAACAAAAGCGGCAGCCTCTTCCTCCAGGGATTTCTCTGTCATCTGCAGTGCAATGATATCAGCCAGCGGCTCCAGTCCCTTCTCCTTTGCGATGGTGGCACGTGTCCTCCTTTTTGGACGGTATGGACGGTATAAATCCTCCACTACCACCAGGGTCTGGGCATCCAGAATCTGCTTTTTCAGCTCCGGAGTCAGCTTTCCCTGTTCCTCGATGCTTCCCAGCACCTGATTTTTCTTTTCTTCCAGATTGCGTAGGTAGGTAAGACGCTCCGACAGATTACGGAGCTGCTCATCATTTAAAGAGCCTGTGGCTTCTTTACGATAACGGGAAATAAACGGAATGGTATTGCCCTCGTCAATCAGTCTGACGGCAGCCTCTACCTGCCATTTTCCCACATTTAATTCCTGCGTAATTACCTGAATAATATCCATCTTTTACTCCTTTTATTTCACAAAGCACACTGTTTCAGACAGAGTCATGCTTCTGCATTATAGTCATCACCGGGGGACTGCTGCTCTTCCTGATGCAGATCCCCGGAAACATAAGGCGGCAGTTCATATCCGCCCTTTCCCAAGCCTTCCTCTTCATCCAGTTCTCCTGCCAGATCCCGGTAAAACATGATCTTGGTCATCATCAGATAAGGAAGGATCCAGATCAGAGCAATATATAAAGTCACAACTGACATGAGAATCCACGGCAGAAACGTAACATGCAGCCAGATATATTTTCCCATATTGCCCTTCATCATCTGCATACTTTTCCTGAGCGCTTCTTTTCCTGTCATCTGCGGATCATCCGCCAGCAGATAATACGCCTGAGAAAAAGGCACAGACAGAAGAAGCTGCAAAACAAGCGACAGGCACATCAGTCCCAGATATGTGGAATACCACTGCGTCTGCTGTGCAAGTGTGTCACCCAGAGACACCATATAAGCATACAGATTGCAGGGCAGAGATGCCAGCACCTCCAGTATGGAAAGAACCAGCGCAACCACAATTACTCTGTCCGGATTGTTTTTAAAGAAAAAAAGCAGGTCGCCCAGGGAACGTTCCCTGTTTCTGGCAATATTTAAAAACAGATACCCGCTGCCTGCGGTGAGGATACTGGCGATCAGGCTGAAGATAAACACAAAGGCAAACTGAAGAAGGATATGCAGCGCTGATACTCCCGGAAACAAAGCGGAAGAAATGTTTCCCCCCAGTACGGAAATTATGACTACCGCATAAAATCCCATGATCGCCAGACCATAATTGCCTTTCAGCGCCTGTTTTGCTTTTATTTTCCATTCTCTGGTAGTTCTCATCCTGTCATTCTCCTCGTACACGTAATTCATTGCGGATTATACAGCCGATTCCCATTGCCCCGGGACCTGTATGACATGCAATGCTGAAGGATAAGGGATCATAATATACATCCATTCCGGGAAAAGCCTCACCCACCATTTTCTTCCATTCTTCGGCTTCTTCTCCGGTCAGGCCGGCACCTGCAGTAAGAATCTGGATTCTGCCGGGAGCATACGAAGCAAATCTGTTATTCAGATCGTCCTTCAGAGCCTTTATCATTGTGGCCCGACACTTCTTCATTCCCCGCACTTTTGCAAAAGCATCCAGCTTCTCTCCCTGAATGCTGAGGATCGGCTTAATGTGAAGCACAGTTCCCAGAGCTGCGCCCGCCGCTGTAATACGGCCGCCCTTTTTCAGAAATTCCAGTGTATCCACTGCAATGTAAATACTTGCGTTATAGGCTTCCTCCTCCAGGATCTTTTGTATCTGTTCCCCTGTATATCCTGCGTCCGCCATGGCCCTGGCATCCAGAGCCGCCTCTTTTAGCGTAACAGAAATTCTGTGATTATCCGCCACAAAAACCCTGCCCTTATATTCCTCCGCCAGGCTGATCGCCGTTGCACAGGAATTGCTCAGTCCGCTGGACATGGGAATATGGACAATCTGGTCATATCCCTGATCCAGAAGCTTTTCCCACAGATCCGCCACATCTCCCGGGGAAGGCTGTGAGGTAGTGACATGCATGTTTCCCGTCAGACTGGAATAAAACCGCTCCTGGGTCAGGTCTTTTCCCTCATAACAGGTTTCTTCTTCAATAATTACCGGCATAGGCAGAAGATAGATCCCTGCTTCCTCTGCTGCCTGCTGTGTAAATCCGCTATTACTATCTGTTACAACAGCAACCTTCATAAATTCATTCTCCTTTTCCATACAGGCAATTGGCCTGCCGCACGCTGTTTAAAGAACCGTTATGGCAAATTGTATCATTTACAATACAAAAAATCAAGGGAGCCATGAATGCAAAAGACCGGCTCCCTGTCATTTTTGTTATTATATTTTATATTTAATCCGCAAGGTTAAATGCATCGTGTACTGCATTCATGGCACGGACTCCGTCCTTCTCATTGATCAGAACCGTTACACGGATCTCTGAAGTGGAGATCATATTAATATTCACGCCCTCATTGTAAAGGCTTTCGAACATTTTTGCGGCAACACCCGGATTGCTCATCATTCCCGCGCCTACAATAGACAGCTTGGCAATGTTGCGCTCTGCATGAAGCTCCTTGTAGCCCAGACGTGCCTGATTTGCTTCCAGAACAGCCACTGCGTCATCAAGATCCGCTCCATCCACAGTAAAGGAAATATCCTTTGTTCCTGCCCGTCCGATGGACTGCAGAATAACATCAACATTAATGTTTTTCTTTGCCAGCGTATCAAATAATTTAAAAGCCATACCCGGTACGTCCCTAAGGCCCAGTACTGCGATTCTGACTGCATCCGTATCCAGGGCAACACCGCTGATTAACATTCTCTCCACAGAAACTACCTCCTTTACCACGGTTCCTTCACTATCATTCAGACTGGAGCGCACAACAAGAGGCACTCCGTATTTTTTTGCCATTTCCACAGAACGGTTATGCAAAACACCGGCTCCCAGTGTGGCAAGATCCAGCATCTCGTCATAAGTGATCTCCTTCAGCTTTCTTGCTGTGGGAACCTTCCTGGGATCTGCCGTATAAATGCCGTCCACATCAGTATAGATCTCACAGGCGTCTGCATGAAGTGCCGCTGCCAGTGCCACTGCCGTAGTATCTGAGCCGCCGCGGCCAAGAGTTGTATAATCGTCATATTTATTTACACCCTGAAAGCCGGTCACGATAACAATCTTGCGGTTTTCCAGCTCTCTTTTAATACGCTCCGTATCGATTCTTTTGAGGCGGGCATTTCCGTGGACACTGGTAGTGTGCATGGCCACCTGAAAAGCATTCAGTGAAATAGCCGGAACTCCCAGCTTATTCATTGCCATTCCCATCAAAGCCACAGACATCTGCTCCCCGATGGTAAACAGCATATCCATCTCCCGTTTCGGAGGCTTGTCGTTAATATCTTTTGCCATGGAAATCAGTTCGTCTGTATATTTTCCCATCGCTGACAAAACAACGACCACATCATTCCCCTTCTGGTATTCCTCGATGCACCTTCTGGCAACATTAAAGATACGCTCTTTATTGGCCACGGAAGTTCCACCGAATTTTTTTACAATCAGCATTGTCTCTCGTTCCTCCCAAAACTTTCCCTGCGTTTTACTTCGAAAACAGGTGTGCCATCAGATCCCATCCGTGCTTAACCTTATTCCCGCTGGCTGCCGCTTCTTTTTCATTATATTTCCAGGTATGCTGCTGCGGGCAGGTACTGTCGTAAAGCAGATAGGGTACCGGCTCTGCCACGTGGGTACGCACCTTTATGGGAGTGGGATGATCCGGAAGAATCATCATACGGTAGTCTTCTCCGGCTGCATCCAGCCCTTCTTTGACAAGACGTATCAGACGGCTGTCCAAATATTCAATGGACTGTATCTTTTTCTCCACACTGCCCTGGTGCCCCATTTCATCCGGAGCCTCCACATGAACATACACAAAATCGTAGTCCTGCTTTGTCAACGCATCAATGGCTGCCTGTGCCTTTCCTTCATAATTGGTATTAAGACCGCCGTTGGCGCCATCCACCAGGATTCTGTCCATCTCTGCTCCCACAGCGATTCCCTTCAGAAGATCCACTGCGGAGATCATGGCACCTTTTTTGTGGTAATTTTTTTCAAAAGAATCAAGAATGGGCTTTGTTCCTGCTCCCCAAAACCAGAAGCTGTTGGCGGGATTTAATCCCTTTGCCTTCCGCTCCATATTCAGCGGATGGTTTTTGAGGATCTCGTAGCTTCTCTCCTGCATTTTTCTGAGCACAGGATCAGAGGGCAGATACTGTCCGATTCTCTGAGTGAGAACATCATGGGGCGGCGTAAGCTCCAGAACCTTTCCCTTGTCCCAGATCATACAGTGACGGTAGCTGGTTCCCACATAAAATCTGTATTCTTCGTTTTCCAGTTCCTCACATACGGCTTTCAGAAGAACTGCCGCATCCTCTGTACTGATCTCATCTGAGCTGTGATCCAGAATGACCTGATCCTCATAAGCTCCGGGATTCTCAGACAGTGTCACGATATTACACCGGAAAACAACGTCTGTATCCTTCATTTGTGCCCCGATGCTCAGGGCTTCCAGCGGGGAACGGCCGGTATAATATTTACGCGGATCGTATCCCAGCACAGAAAGATTTGCCGTATCGCTTCCCGGCGCCATCCCTTCAGGAATGGTGGCCGCCGTTCCGATTTCTGATTTTTCTGCCAGCTCATCCATTATGGGAGTCTTTGCATATGACAGAGGAGTCTCGCCTCCAAGCTGCTCCAGAGGCCAGTCTGCCATTCCATCTCCCAGTATGATTACGTATTTCATGATGTGTCCACTTCCTATTCTGCAATTTTATCAGTCTTTTACACGAATCATGGTAATTACACTGCTGCCCAGCTTCTGTGCTCTTGCCCGGTATTCCTTCTGGGGCATTACAGAAGTAATAAATGCAAATTCATCCGGGAAGCTCTTCAGATTCACGATCTGAACCGGGCCAAAGGCTTCTTTTACCGCCTCCAGCGTACATCCTTTTACGCGGACAAAGAAACGTCCTCTTACATCCTCTATATCCATCAGCTGAAGCTGTTCATTTGTCCAGTTTGTCATGATCGTTTTGTGCAGATGGCGGGCAATATCCACCACGTCAGAAACAACCGCACTGGCTGTGGGCAGCTTGCCTGCACCGCTTCCGTAGAACATGGCATCTCCCAGAACGTTGCCATGTACAAAAATGCCGTTAAACACATCATTTACACTGTAAAGAGGGCTTTCCTGACCAAGAAGGAAGGGTGCCACCATTGCATAGAAGGAATCTTCTCCCACCTTGCGGCTTGTTCCAAGAAGCTTGATGGTCATACCCAGCTCTTTTGCATATGCCATATCCTCCGGTGTGATCTTTGTGATACCCTCTGTATAAATCTGCTCATAATCCAGAAATCTTCCATATGCCAGAGAAGAAAGAATAGCAATCTTCCGGCAGCTGTCATAGCCTTCCACATCTGCTGTGGGATCTGCTTCCGCATATCCTTTTGCCTGTGCCTCCTTCAGAACGGTATCAAACTCGCATCCCTCTGTACTCATTTTGTAAAGCATATAGTTGGTTGTTCCGTTAAGGATTCCGGTAATTTCATCAATCTCGTCTGCTGTGAGAGAAGAATTAAGAGGACGGATAATGGGGATTCCGCCTCCGCAGCTTGCCTCAAAAAGGAAATTGATATTGTTCTCACGGGCGATCTCCATCAGCTCCGGACCATGTTTTGCCACCAGCGCTTTGTTGGATGTACACACACTCTTTCCGGCCAGAAGGGCTCTTTTTACAAAAGTAAATGCCGGCTCTGTTCCGCCCATTACTTCCACTACGATCTGTACCTCCGGGTCATTTACGATGGTCTCGTAATCGTGAACCAGCACTTCCTGTACCGGATCTCCCGGAAAATCTCTCAGATCGAGAACATATTTAATATTAATCTCTTCTCCCGCACGCTTATTGATGCTTTTGTGATTGGTGTTGATAACCTCCACAACACCGCTTCCAACTGTACCGTATCCTAATACTGCTATATTTATCATCTGTTTACTCCCTGCCTAAAATTTTTAGATAATGTACTCCTTCTTCCTGCTCGATCATCTCCACCATCGCTTCCGCGTCACCCACGCCCGGATGGATATCCACACTCAGTGTCAGCGTGGCAACACCATTTATGGGAATACTCTGATGGATCGTCAGGATATTTCCGTGAAAACGGGCTATCGCCCCCAGGACATTTGACAAAAGCCCCGGCTCGTCATCCATCTGAAGAATAAAGGTGATGGTCTTTCCCTTTGCTTCCTCATGGAATGGAAAAATATCATCCTTATATTTGTAGAAGGAACTGCGGCTGATACCGGTAAGCTCTGCTGCCTCCTGGACTGTATCCACCTTCCCGGAATCCAGAAGCTTTTTTGCTTCCACAACTTTCAGCAAAACCTCCGGCACCGCCCGTTCCCTCACTACATAATACTTCTTTTTTTCACCCTGTTTCTGCATTTTATCCTCCATCGGCATGTATCATGCCCCGGGAACCGGATCTGTTTCAAGAACACCTCTGGCGTTCCTGCCAAAAGCTCAGCTTTCAGAAGGGAATTATCATCCGCTGCTGAAAGTTGTCCGTTTCGCAAAGACACTTGTTTTCTCATGAAAGATATGTTATCACAGCACCGGCATCTCTGCAAGTTCTTTTTCCACAGAAAATTCTGTTTTCACAGAAACCTCTTATCTAAACTATTATCTGAACCTTCTTACGCAAATTCCTGCAAGAAATGTCCATAATCTTTCCGGCTTCCTGTCTGGCTGGACCTTCTCACGTAAATTTCAGTATGAAATGTCCAGATTCCTTCCAGTTTCCTGGCCGGCTGGACCTTCTCACACAATTCCTGCAAGAAATGTCCAGATTTCTTCCAGTTTCCTGGACGGCTGGACCTTTTCTCGCATTTCTTCAGCAGACATATCCAAAAAATTTCCGAATTTCCGTTTTTCTGGACTTTTCCCATATTATTTCTGCAGATAAGTCCAAAAATCTTCTGGTTTCTCTTGTTTTTGGACTTTTTCTCACTCGGTTCCTGACGATATGTCCAGAATCTTGCCAGCTTTCTGCCTGGCTGGACCTTTTCTCACAAATTCCTGCAAGAAATGTCCAAAATTCTTCCGGCTTCCTGTCCGGCTGGACCTTTTCTCACAAATTCCTGCAAGAAATGTCCAAAATTCTTCCGGCTTCCTATCCGGCTGGACCTTCTCACGCAAATTCCTGCAACAAATGTCCAAAATTCTTCCGGCTTCCTGTCTGGCTGGACTTTTTCACGCAAATTTCAACAAGAAATGTCCAAAATTCTTCCGGCTTCCTGTCTGGCTGGACCTTTTCTCACAAATTCCTGCAAGAAATGTCCAAAATTCTTCCGGCTTCCTGTCTGGCTGGACCTTTTCTCACAAATTCCTGCAAGAAATGTCCAGAATTCTTCCAGTACAGCGAAAACCAATTCAGTACTCGCTGTACTATTCTGTTTTCTTTGACAGGGCGATCCATTTCAGATATGCATTGATAAAAAGATCGATTCCGCCGTCCATTACTGCATCCACATTTCCCGTTTCTTCATTGGTTCTGTGATCCTTAACCATTGTATAAGGCTGCATAACATAAGAACGGATCTGATTTCCCCATCCGATATCCGTTACCTCGCCGCGGATTCCCGAGAGCTTGGCTTCTGCTTCCTGCTGTTTCAGAAGGTACAGCTTGGCTTTTAGCATCTGCATTGCTTTGTCTTTATTCATGTGCTGAGAACGTTCAGTCTGGCACTGTACTACAATTCCCGTAGGAAAATGGGTAATTCGGATAGCAGAGGACGTTTTGTTAATATGCTGTCCGCCGGCACCACTGCTTCGATAGGTGTCAATACGGATGTCCTCGTCATTAATTTCCACATCCAGATCCTTCTCAATATCCGGCATGACATCGCAGGATACAAAAGATGTCTGGCGTTTTCCTGCCGCATTAAAAGGAGAAATACGTACAAGACGATGTACTCCCTTTTCAGATTTCAGATATCCGTAGGCATTCTCACCATTCACCTGGAAGGTCACAGATTTGATGCCGGCTTCATCTCCGTCCAGATAATCCAGCACTTCCATGCTGAAGCCCTTCTGATCAACCCAGCGGCTGTACATACGATAAAGCATGCTGCACCAGTCACAGGCTTCTGTTCCGCCTGCACCTGCATTCAGCTTAATGATTGCATTTTCCCCGTCATATTCCCCTGAAAGAAGGGTTTTCACACGGATATTATCAAAGTCATGCTGAAAAGCATCCAGCATTTCCTGTATTTCCGGAATCATCTCCGGATCATTCTCTTCATATCCCATCTCAATCATAGTTTCAATGTCTTCCATCTGGGATATCAGGCTCTGATAAGTCTCCATATCATCTTTAATGTTTTTCAGTTCTTTCATCTTTTTCTGGGACTGCTCTGCATCATCCCAGAAATCAGGCGCTTCCATTTCACGCTCTAACTCTTCTACCCGACGCTCCTTATTAGCCAGGTCAAAGTGAATCCCTCACTTCCACTAATGGCTCCGTATATGTTGCAAGAATACTCTTGAACTGGTCTAATTCAACCACAGCTTCACCCACTTTCTTTTCTTTAAATTTCTTTTTTAGCATTTTATACATTATCACATATTTTTAGAAAAAACAAGATTCTTGGGAAAGGCGTCATATTCACGCAGGCAGATTTGTTACTGTTCACTCCGTTCACAGTAACTGGGTCAAAATGCATTCCAAATCACCTCCGGATTTGTACCTTTTTCAAAAACCAGTAATTCCGGTCTCAAAAGACCGTATGAACACAAAAAAACTGCCGCATCTGCAGCAGTTTTTTTACAGTTATATCAATTCCAACATATTATCCTATGAGAAAAATCCTTCCGCGATGTGCATATCTGCAACATATCCCACGCTTCCGGTCATGTAAATGGTTCCGTCTTCTTTGATGTCTATCTGGATCATTCCGCCGGGCTGATTTACATTCACCCTTGATTCCACCAGGCCGAGACGGTAAGCTGCCGCGGCTGCCGCACAGCTTCCTGTTCCGGATGCCTTTGTGTACCCGCTGCCTCTTTCCCAGATTTCCATATCCAGGTTTCCGCTGTCGATCCGGCGGCAGATCTGCAGGTTCATCCTCTCCGGAAATTCGTCTGCATTTTCCACATATGGCCCCAGCTTCATTACTTTATCTTTTGTTACTTCGTCTGTAAAAATAATGCAGTGAGGATTTCCCACGGTCAGACAGGTTGCCTGATATTCTTCTCCGTTAAAAACAAATTTTTCATTGATAACTTCTCTGACTTCGCCTGTTACCGGAATTTCTCTGGAAATAAAGGAGGCCTTTCCCATTTTTACACGAAATTCTGTGGCGCGGCTGTTCAGTGCCTCCACAGAAATGGTTCCGGACATGGTTTCGATCTCGAATTTTGATTCCTTTACATAGCCCTGATCCATGAGATATTTTGCAAAAATACGCACACCGTTGCCGCTGATAGCAGCCTCGCTTCCGTCTGCATTATATATATGAACACCCATTTTTCCGTTAATATCCACAGGACCGTAGAGAACGCCGTCTGCTCCCAGTCCCAGTCCGCGCTGGCAGATCAGCGCAATCTTTTTTCCCTGCAGCAGTACACTGTTTTTCTTTGCATCCAAAATCAGATAATCATTTCCAAGTCCCTGGTATTTTGACATTACAATACTGTCTGACATATATCTTTCCTCCTAAACTGCTGTCTGTGCCTCATATATTTTTATTATATGTTGTATTTTTTACAATGTATATAGGATAAAATGTCATAAATATTGCAAAAAGTGCATTTTTATATTGTTTTTCCCGGGCATATCAGGTACCATAAAAATGACGCCAAAGATATTTCGTTCTGTGATGAGTATAAACATTTTTTACAGGGAGGGCTGCCTATGGACACATCCTACGGACAGATGGAAAAAACAGGATATCTTGATGAGGAATTCCGTCTTTTTCATATTAAAGACCAGACCAAACGGGAGTATGATTACCATTATCATGACTTTCATAAAGCAATCGTTTTTCTTTCCGGAAAAGTTACTTACCATATTGAAGGAAAAGCCTATGCGCTGAAGCCCTGGGATATCCTTCTGGTGGACCGTTTTTCCATTCACAAGCCGGAAATTGATACCTCCCTTCCCTATGAGCGTTTTATACTGTGGATCCGGGATGACATTTCTCAGCAGGAGCTGCTGAACTGCTTCCAGAAAGCAAAAGACCGCAGCTTTAACCTTATCCGATGTGACGCAGGACTTCAGGAGCATGTGAAGGATCTTCTTTATGAACTGGAGAATTCCCTGAAAGACCAAAGCTTTGGAAATCATATATTAAGCAATGCCCTGTTCGCTCAGTTCATGGTCTATCTGAACCGTATTTTTCTGGAAAAACAGAATATTTCCGACCGAAGGGCATACACCTGCGATTCTCAGATTTCCAGCCTGCTTAAATACATTAACCGCCACCTGGACAGTGATCTTTCTATTGAAAGCCTCGCCGGGAAATACTATATGAGCAAGTATCATCTTATGCGGAAATTCAAAGAAGAAACCGGATATACTGTCCACAATTACATTACAAGCAAACGACTTCTTATGGCACGTTCCATGATCCTGGATGGTACACCTGTGCTGAAAGCTGCACGGCAGAGCGGTTTTAACGACTATACCACCTTTGTCCGTGCCTACAAAAAACAATTCGGGCTTCCTCCCAGCAGGGAGTAGCCCGAATTTTATTATCTGATATATTATGTTAAGCCTTTGCTGCCTTTCTTCCGCAGCACTGTTTATATTTCTTGCCGCTTCCGCAGGGGCAGGGATCGTTTGGATAAACCTTTACTTCTTTTCTCTGAACAGGCTTCTTCACGCTGCTGTCGTCCTTGTTGGTTCCGGTAACCTTGGCAACCTGCTCTCGCTCGATCTTCTGCTCGATATGAACGTGGTAGAGCATACGCAGAGTATCCTCCTGAATGGAACTGATCATGGCACTGAACATCTCATATGCCTGCATCTTATATTCCACAACCGGGTCACGCTGGCCGTAAGCTGCAAGACCGATACCCTGGCGAAGCATTTCCATATCGTCAATGTGATCCATCCACTTGCTGTCGATGCATTTCAGCAGAACGACACGCTCCAGCTCACGAAGCTGCTCCGGCTCCGGAAATTCGGATTCTTTTTTCTCGTAAAGCTTCACAGCCTCTTCCTTGAGCATCTGGGCAACTTCTTTTTTGCGTTTTCCTTTTACCTTCTCAGTGGTCAGCGGTTCCATTGGAATGATCGGAAGGATAATGGAATTGAACTCATGGAGATCCCATTCATCTGAATCCATATCGTCAGAGAAGCACATCTCAACAGTATTGTCCACTATATCTGTGATCATTTTGTAAATGGCATCGCGCATGTTCTCCCCGTCCAGTACCTGACGGCGTTCTTTGTAGATAATTTCACGCTGCTCATTGTTTACCTGGTCGTAATCCAGAAGATTTTTACGGATACCAAAGTTATTGAACTCGATCTTTTCCTGTGCCTTCTCTATGGCATTGGAAAGCATTTTATGCTCGATCTGCTCATTCTCGGCAACTCCCAGAGACGTGAATACCTTCATCAGTCTCTCGGAACCGAACAGACGCATCAGATCGTCCTCCAGTGAAATGTAGAAGCGGGATTCACCCGGATCTCCCTGACGACCGGAACGTCCGCGGAGCTGATTGTCAATTCGTCTTGACTCGTGACGTTCTGTACCGATGATCTTCAGTCCGCCTGCCTCTCTGGAAATATCATCCAGCTTAATATCTGTACCACGGCCGGCCATATTGGTAGCGATGGTAACGGCTCCTGCCTGTCCTGCCTGGGCAACGATCTCCGCCTCCAGTTCATGGAACTTGGCATTCAGAACATTATGAGGAATTCCCTGACGGCGCAGCATCTTGCTCAATAACTCGGAGGTCTCGATGGTAATGGTACCAACCAGAACAGGCTGCTGTTTCTCATGGGCTTCCACAACCGCATTGACAACGGCATTGAATTTTTCTTTCTTTGTCATATAAACGGCATCGTCAAGATCCTTACGGGCAACCGGCTTATTGGTGGGAATTTCCACAACGTCCATGCCGTAGATGTCACGGAACTCTTTTTCCTCTGTAAGCGCAGTACCTGTCATACCGCCTTTTTTGTCATATTTATTGAAAAAGTTCTGGAATGTGATGGTTGCAAGTGTTTTGCTTTCTCTCTTGACCTTAACATGCTCTTTGGCTTCAATAGCCTGATGAAGTCCGTCGGAATAACGGCGGCCGGGCATAATACGGCCTGTAAATTCATCAACGATCAGGATCTCGTCATCCTTTACCACATAATCCTGATCCTTATGCATCAGATTGTGCGCACGAAGAGCAAGTATAATATTATGCTGGATCTCCAGATTCTCCGGATCAGCCAGGTTCTCAATATTGAAGAATTTCTCAACTTTTTTGACGCCCTGCTCTGTGAGGTTTACGATCTTGTCCTTCTCATTTACAACAAAATCACCGGTTTCCACAACCTCTTCTCCCATGATGGCAGCCATCTTGGTCATCTCATGGCTGGCTTCGCCGCGTTCCAGCTGTTTGGCAAGAATATCACAGACCTCGTAGAGCTTGGTGGATTTGCCGCTCTGACCGGAAATGATCAGCGGCGTACGAGCCTCATCGATCAGGACAGAGTCAACCTCGTCGATGATACAGTAATGAAGCGATCTCTGTACAAGCTGTTCTTTGTAAATAACCATGTTGTCGCGAAGGTAGTCAAAGCCCAGCTCATTATTGGTAATATACGTAATGTCACAATTATAGGCAGCACGGCGTTCCTCCGGCTTCATGTCGTTTAATACCACGCCCACTGTAAGACCAAGGAATTCATGAACCTTGCCCATCCACTCCGCGTCACGCTTTGCCAGGTAATCGTTAACTGTAACAATATGGACTCCCTTGCCTTCCAGCGCGTTCAGATATGCCGGAAGTGTGGAAACAAGCGTCTTACCTTCACCTGTCTTCATCTCGGCAATACGTCCCTGATGAAGGATGATACCGCCGATGATCTGTACACGGTAATGCTCCATTCCAAGAACACGCTTTGCAGCTTCACGGACAGTGGCAAAAGCTTCCGGAATCAGGGAGTCCAATGTTGCCCCTTCTTCCAGACGTTTCTTAAATTCCCGTGTTTTATCTCTCAGTTGCTCATCACTCAGCTGCTGCATCTGCGGACGCAGGCTCTCTGTCTTTTCCACCAGAGGCATAATGCGCTTTACTTCACGCTGACTATGAGTACCGAATACTTTTGAAAAAACGTTCATATTTATAACTCCAATCATATTTATGTAAAATGTAAAATAAAATATGCATACTTACACGCCTTATTATTCTATCACTTTTACCATTCAAAAACAATAAACATTTCTTGAATATTTCGTGTACGTGCAAAAAAGGAGCTGCTGCATAATTCACGCTGCCAAGCTCTGCATCCGGTGTTTGTTTGCACCTTCTGACATATGTCCCGATACGACAGATGCCCCGGATGTCTGAAACTTATGCTTATGATTATGCAACAGCCCCGATAGATGTACGACTTTATACTTCAGGTTCAATAAGGCCGTATGTGTTGCCTTTTCTCTTATATACCACATTTACCTGGTCGGTTTCCGCATTGCAGAATACAAAGAAATTATGTCCCAGAAGTTCCATTTGTACACAGGCATCTTCCGGATACATAGGCTTGATATCAAATCTCTTGGTCCGGATAATCTTAACCTCTTCCTCTTCCTCGTATTCCTTGTCCAGATATGCCTGCTGGAAGTTACCTGCTGACTGCTTCCTGTCTACGATTTTATTTTTGTATTTGCGAAGCTGACGCTCGATCACCTCTTCTACAAGGTCAATAGACACATACATGTCATTGCTTACCTGTTCCGAACGGATGATATTGCCTTTCATCGGAATCGTTACTTCGATTTTCTGTCTTTCTTTTTCCACACTTAAAGTTACTACAACTTCGGTGTCAGGAGTGAAATACCGTTCCAGCTTCCCGAGCTTGTCCTCAACGGCTGTCTTAAGGCCCTCAGAAACTGTAAGATTCTTTCCGCTAATAATAAATTTCATGCTTCCATCCCCTTTGCTGTTTGATAGGTTTATTATATCACATCTTCCTGGATTTTAACATCATTTTACAAAAAATTCATAATTTTATCTGAACTTTTTGTATAAAACTCCCTGTCTGTAATGAGAAAACAAACTCGTACACAAAATTCATGAACCAAAGCGAGTTTGAAAATCCCTCTGGATAAATCGCTTTTCAGCATCATTTTGTTCACAGAAACTCAGCGTACATTCTGCCGCACAAAAGCTCTGGCATTTTCGAAGAAAATTTTATCTGTCAGCCTGCTGCCGAATCCCGCTTTTTCCATCGCTTCCCGAATCAGGGGAAGCGATTCTATTCCATGAAATCCCTGCGGGAACCGATCGCTGCTTCCATCCAGATCCCCACCGAAAACAAGTGCATCCTCTCCGCCCAGATTCAGAATATAATCCATATGGCGCAGCACATCTGTAATGGTCGGGTTTTCTCCTACAAATGGTGCAAACATGTTCATACCGATCAGACCTTTTCTGCGGATTAGTTCCTGAATCTGATCCTTTCTAAGATTTCTTGGACAGTTACAGATTTCTCTTACATTCGAATGCGAAGCGATCACCGGAACATCCGTCATCTGAAAAATTTCTTCTGCTCCCGCATCCGAAAGATGGGAAATATCCAGCACAATTCCCTGATTGATCAGCATACGCACGGTTTCTCTTCCCTCATCTGTGAGTCCCTTTTTCTGATTCGCTGCTGATCCGCAGGCATACTGATTTTCGTAATTCCAGGTCAGCATGGCAAAACGGATGCCCAGTTCGCGCACTTCTGACGCA
>JAXFBD010000107.1:0-30691 GCA_034118545.1 Blautia sp. | reverse complement strand
CATTCCTATTCTAGTATATGAAAGGCGTGACTGTCAAGGGGTGTCCTCTATCGTTTCTGCCACCGTTTTCTCCGTGGTTTCTCCTGTACTTTCTCCTGCTGTTTCCCTCCATCCATCCTCTGCACTCTCATTGTAAGGCGTTATCACTATATTTTCTGCTGCAATTCCTGTTTTCCTCTTCACAATATCCTCGATCTGTGCCCTCTGGGCTTCCGCCAGCTCCACATCAGGAACCACAATATCCGCCGTTTCTCCTGTAAGGTTTACGATCACATTTTCAAAGCCTTTTGCTTCCAGAAGCAGCTCAGCAGCAGCCTCCTTTTCCGTAAGCTCGGTCATAGCCACCATAGTATTCACTGCTTCCTGCTTCTGATCTTCCGCCAGCTCATCATTATTGATAATTTCCTGAAGATCAGCCTTATTCTGAGAACGGATCTGCTCCCGGCTCAGCTTTGCCTGCGCCGCAAAATTCGATGCACCGGTAAGTACAGCCTCCCCGGGAACAGATACATCCTCCTGTTCCTCATCATTTTCTTCGTATGTATTTTCATCCATCAAGGCTATTTCATCTGTCAGATCATACTCCACATCATCCAGAATACTGCTGCTGTCCGTACTGGCCTCCCGGTCACGGAAGCCCAGATCCACATCTGCAAAATTCAGATATCCGGCCACCGCAATGAGAATGGCAAGAGATGTGATAATCACTTGATTTTTCCTCATGATCTTTTTCACTTCTTCTCTCCTTAATTCATTTTCATCACTTTAATTTTATGGGCATCCAGCTGAAATAATGCCATTACCGCCTGCTTAATATTTTGTACTGTCACCATATTATCCCCGCCCTGTGCTGCGATCAGAACTCCTGTCACCTGTACGTCTTTTGTTCCGGAAAAAGTGTCTGCGTTATCTTCCCGTGTCATCAGCATAACCTGCACCTTTCCCGCTCCTTCGGTGCTGGATAATAATGCCTCAAGCTTATTTTCCAGTTCTGTTTTACTGACAGAAGCTTTTTCACTTTCTGAAATGATCTCTGAAGTCTGGGAAAGCTTATCTTCATTTTCTTTCACCGGAAGTGCCAGAACCACCAGAAGGATTCCCACCAGCAGAAGAATTCCCCACTGTTGTCCGGAAAATTCCGGCAGTTTCAATGCTGTAATTGCCTTTTTCCAGTCCGCATTCTTCTTCCAGCTCATTTTCCACCCTCCTTCTCTGTTCCTCTGACAATTCTTCGTTATAGACCAGAACTGCCTCCACCTCTAATGCATCCACTTTTACCTGAAGCTGATCCGGTTCCAGGTTTTCATTTCCCAGCGCATCTCGGATCCTGTTCCCGATTTCTCTCTCATATTCTTTTCTCAGCCAGATTTCCTGAATGTTTCTCTCCTCTTCTTCCTTCTGACGTGTCGTCTCATTCAAAAAGCTTTCTTCAAAAGAATTCAGAAGCTCTTCCCCCTGTCCCAGCAGAGAAAAAAAAGGTACGCAAAGCATAATCACCAGAAGAATTCCCATAAAAAAGCGCACATATTTTTCATATCGTCCTTCCGGAATCATATGCACCACAGCTGTAAGGGTAATATAAAAAACTGCCAGACTTCTGACCCAGCTGTATATTTCCTCTTTCATCTGCTTCCTCCAAAATTTACCATTATGATCAAAAATACAAGAATACAAAGAACCTCTGCTGTCAGAAAAATTCTCAGCAAAACAGCACACCCTTCTCCCATGGCTGACAGACATCCCACGATCCGTTTATCCGAAACAGGTTCTGCCATAGCCGCCAGAAGACGCATCCCAAGACAGAATATTCCATAGCGGATTACCGGCTCCAGCCCAACCAGAACAAAGACAACTACAAAAGCCACTCCCAGACTATTTCTTACCAGCACTGCGCTGGTAATCACCAGCTCCGTTACCGCATTCACCGCATTTCCGATTCCCGGAATGGAGCCGGCAGTTTTTCCCAGAACTCCCCTTTTAAGAGAATCCATTACCGGTGCCACAAGACTGCGCACCACCTGAAGGCCAAGTACAGTTCCCATTATGGTTCTGGTTCCCCAGCAGATCAGATTTTCCATAAGGTCTGCCATTTTACCCAGCATTTCTTCTTTTGACAAATGGTTTACCATACGAAAAAGAACATACAGACTGGCTGCCGGAACAAGGACTGACCCAAGGATCCATTGCAAGAGCCATACAAGCAAAAGCAGTCCTTCCTGAAAAACAGAGGCTGTAGTTATTCCCACAGAAGCTGCCAATGCCAGAAAAAATGCAGGAGAAAGCAGCTTCATAAATGATGCCAGCCATAAAATAAGGCGGGTCAGAGACGCTGTCAGAGCAGAAAAGGCATTCATAAGAAGCATAAATAAAAGCAGATAGACCATATAAAAGCTCATATCACCGATCTGCCCGTTTTCAAACAGGCCCGCAAAATTTGAAAACACTGCCGCCATAAAAACACATAGCAGGATTTTCAGAAAAAATGATTTTTCCTGCTCCAGACGGTTAAAAAAAAGACCGCGCAGATATTCCCGCACCGTCTCTCCGGAAAGAATCTCTTCCCCTGACATCAGCCTCTTTATGGCATCTGTCAGAGAAAAGCTGTTTTGTCCCAGCATATCATCCATCATATTCTGAATTTTCGTAAAATCAATTTCCTCCAAAAGTTCCTCCGCTGTCTGGTTTTTTATGTTCCCTGCATTTTCACTTCCAGGATCTTCTCCTGCTGCAACAGCCGTTTTGAAACTGAAAACCAAAAAGAATCCCAGAATCAGCAAATATTTTTTTATTACAGGCTTCTTCATGATAAAAACCCCTCTATGGTTTCCAGCAATGCCAGCAAAACAGGCATTCCCATCACCATAACAGACAGCTTACAGAACAGCTCGATCTGTGCACCCATAGCCTGATATCCCGCATCCTTGCATATCCCCGTAGAAAACTGACCGATATACGTTACACCGATCATTTTGATCAAGACCGAAATATACTCACTGCTCACAGGAAAACCGGAACGTATTTTATCCAGCGCCTGAAACAGGTAAGACAGTTTTCCCACTGCAAGCTGCAAAATAACAAGTCCGATTCCCATGGTAATAAAACAGGCATACTCCGGCCTGGTGCCCTTCAGCAGAAATCCGAGCATTACACCGCCTATACCTAAAAAAGAAATCCGTATAATATCCATGACGCTGCACTCCTATAACGCAAACAATTCCTGAATGCTGGAAAACAATTCATAAATATACGGCACGATCCAAAACAGCACGATCAGAAGACCGGCCAGACTAACCAGAAAAGCCTGCTCCTCTCTCCCACTGTGCTTTAATATCTGAGAAAGGACAGAGACAAGAATCCCTACGGCCGCAATTTTAAAAATTATGCTGACCTCCAATTAAGCCTCCTCTCTTACCAGATAAGAACAATGATCATAAAGCCTCCCAGAATTCCAAGCCCCTGGTACATTTTCTTTTTCCTGGGCATTTCCTCCCGCAGCACTTCGATAGAATATTCCAGTTCTTTCTCGTACAGCTCCAGCTGACGAAGCTGCATTTTTCTGTCCAGATATCCCAGGCAGCTGCCCAGCTCCAAAAGCCTCTGACGTTCCTCCCTGCCAAGAAAGGATTCCTGCAAAGTTTCTTTTTCACATTCCGCAAAAATTTCGCCCAGAGAAACTGCTCGTTTTTCTTTCATTTTTGAGGCTGCCAGAGTAAGAAAAGCGGAATATGGATCCTGCAGACGGGATGATATTTCCCTGAATGCCTCATATAATCCCATTCCCTGACTTCCTATTTCTCCCTTCAGCAGAATCGTCATCTGAAGAAGTACCCGAAGCTCAAAAAGCTCCCGGGATACGGCACGGCTTTTCCCTGCACCCATTGCAGCGCATGCCGCCATGATCAGACATGCTCCGACCACTCTTTGCATAATTTCCCGTCTCCGTCATAAATCGCTTTTACTTCTCCTGGCAGCATATTTCTCCCAAGTACAATATAGCGCTGAAAAACCTTTTCTTCTCTGAGTTTCTGAAACAAAGGCTGATTCTCAATATCCTCCAGAGAATTTCCATGTACTGTGGCAATGAGTCTGCATCCGCTGTGTATTGCCTCTTCCACCGCCTGATAATCCTCCTGACTGCCGAGCTCATCAATGGCAATCACTGCCGGAGACATGGAACGGACAAGCATATGCATTCCCTTTGCCTTGGGACAGCCGTCTAATATATCCGTTCTCGGTCCAAGATCATTCTGAGGAAATCCCTGATAGCACCCGGCCAGTTCACTGCGCTCGTCCACCACGCCAACTGTCATTCCCGGAATACCCTCCCGGCCGGTGCTGATCTGTCTGATAATATCTCTTAACATGGTTGTTTTTCCACATCGCGGCGGCGAAATCAAAAGAGTATGGTACACCTGCTTTCCTGACTGGATGAAGGGCATCAGATTCTCTGCACATCCTTTTATTTCATGGGAAAGCCTCACATTAATACATGAAATGTATTTCATTCCACGGATACAGTCCCCATCCAGAATTACCTTTCCGGTCACGCCAATTCGGTGCCCTCCCTGAACACTGATGTATCCTCTTCGGATTTCCTCTTCATAAGCATACAGTGAATAACCACTGGCCAGCTCCAGGGTCCTCGTCAGATCCTCTCTGGTAACCAGATAAGGCTCACCGCCCGGCTGAGACAAAAAGCGTTCTCCCCCGTCATATACCAGAAAAACCGGTCTTCCTGCACGCAAACGGATCTCATATAAACTATTATAATCAATTTCCGCTTCCGTCAGCAGCTGACGGATCTTTTCCGAAAAAAGCTGTTGGACCTGCATTGGCTGCATTTTTTTCGTCCTCCCACCAATAGTATATGTGGACAATCTTAAAATAGTACATTAAAAATCGCTTTCCTCCAGTTCTGTAAGACTCAGCCTCCATACTCTGTCCACAATATTTGCCGATGACCGGCGATATGTATAGGCTGCTGACTCAAACAGAATATACAGATTATCCCCTTCTACCACAATCTGTTCCATTCTCTCAGGAAAATAATAGCTTCTGGCAGAATTTTCATTAACATACAGCTGCTCATCTGACTGCTCGTAAACAACCAGCCTGGAAGGAATCATACCAAAGGAATGTGAAAGAAGCAGCTTATCCTCATAAAAGGCCATACCCTGCGCTCTTTCCGAGATCGTTGAATAATCAAGGGGCATTGCCATTTCAAATTCCATTCCCAGCTCTCTGTCCAGTTCACTGGTCAGATTTCCTTCTTCATCCACCGGATAACGGGCGATGTTGCTTTTAGAAAACTGATTGAAACACCCTACATAAAGACAGCCATTATAAAAAGTCATAAAAGAATCCCTTACGATTCCATAAAGACTGCTTTCCTGACGGATGGCTATCGGAAGATGAGATTCATAAAAATCATAGGCTTCCAACTCCTCCATTGTAACACTGACTGCCTGTGCAACACCGGTAATGTTGGAGGAATACCACAGTATTTCATGTTCCGCATCATAGGCCATCCCTCCCACATGAGGATTACCGGGAAGAATAATTTCTTTTATGAACTTATGTGTTTCTTTGTTCAGCATGTAGATCACAGAGTTATGGGTCTGTGTGTGGCAATATGCACCAATAAAAACATATTTGTCTGTTATTGCCAGACTTTGAGGTGTCATGGATGTACAGGTTTCCGGAAGACCTCCTTCCTCTGTGCAAAGTGTCCGTGTGGCATTCAGTCCCGGAATAATATATGTGCCGCCATCCGGTTCACCCTCCCATAGCTTTGCCCATGGGCAGTCTGACAAAACATCAAGCTGCTCCTCTAATGTATAGAGGGCAGCTCCTCTGTTTGTACGCTCTGATTTTGTTGGCGGTTCTGTTTCTGCCCGGTATACAAATACATATACAAGGACACTGGCAATTACCACCAGAATAAGTGAAATCAGTTTTCTCCAGTTCTTTTTTCTCCTTTGTTTCTCTATGTCCATATATTATGTCTAATTCAGTGCAACGTCCACCTGCTCCCAGCGGATTTCCATTTGAACCGCAGACCAGACGGCCACACTGTATCCCTTCTTAAATTCTAAAAGCTGATGATATCCTCTGTCAAACGGAATCGTACGAAGATCCCTGGACAGCCCTTCTCCTGTGCTTTTTATATATGCCTCCCTGAGAACCCACTGTTCAAAAAACCGTTCCTTTACATTTTCACTTCCCAGAATCTCTGCAGCAAGCTCAGGTGTGACCATTCTTTTGAGCATTCGTTCCATATTCACTTCTTTGTGGATCTGCACATCGATTCCCACCGCTCTTTCTGCGAGAATACACATCACGTATTCTCCTGAATGGCTGATATTATAATGAATCGTCGGACGCAGAGTAAAAAACGGTTTCCCATGCTCCCCCAGAGCACGGGGCTCATATGCCAGCCTGATATTATACTCTTTTTTTATTGCCTGCTCCAGAACCTTTTCACCGATCATATGCTCCATGTTTTTTCCGGCATATTCTTCTTTGATCTTCGTAAAATAAATGACACCCTTCATACTCCTGCCTCCTTAAGAAAACGTGACGGTTCCCGCTCTTTTTCGTACTGCCGCCTTACATGACACAGAACCAGTTCTTTTCTGGCCCGGGTCATTCCCACGTAAAACAGCCTTCGCTCTTCCTCCACCGCTTCCTCCAGCACCGCTTTTTTGTATGGAATGCTTTCTTCATTCACATTCATGATATATACCCTGTTATACTCCAGTCCTTTCACAGCATGTAATGTGGAAATCACCACACCTTCCCCTTTTTCATTCTTTTTTCTGTTCTGCTCCTGAAGCTCTCTGGAATAATCTTCCATGCAGCTTTCCCACTGTTCCAGGGTTTTCATTCCCTTTGCGCTTTCCTGAATCCGGACGAGGATTTCTGTTAACTCTTCTGGTTTTATTTTACGATATCTGGCATATTCCTGCAAGTATTCTTCGTATCCCATTCCCTTCCGGATAAAATTTATGGCAGCAAAAGGCGCCATCATGGATAAAATCTTCAAATGCGTCTGCAAAGTAACGATTCTGTCACACATCCAGTCTTTATCACGGTATACATTGCAAAGCTTGTCAAAGTCCACCTGAGAATCCGTCAGTGCTTCTCTTGAAATATAACGATTGGGCCGGTTCATGACCTCAAGAAATGTTTTTCTGCTCCTGTCTCCCGCTGCAAGATGCAGATACGCCAGCATATTCCTGCAAATCCAGTGCTGAAACATATCCGGAAGCTGTTCCTTCATCTGAAAGGGAATCTGGTATTCCATAAGTGCTCTTACCAGTCCCTCCGCTTCCTGATTTGTCCGGAAAAGCGCTGCTGTCTCACAAAGCTCCTCGCCTGCTTCTCTCTGCCTGCGAAGCTCCTGGACCAGCCACAGATATTCCTCCCGCGGTGTTTCAAATGCAGCCGATTTTACAGGAGAACCTTCCGGATTTGGTGTACTCAGCTTTTTCTTAAAACGTTTTTTATTACAGTTTATTACCTGTATGGCTGTATTCAGAATATTTTTACTGCAGCGGTAATTTATATTCAATATCACCTTTTTTGCATCCGGATAATCTTTTTCAAAATTCAGCATGATCTCCGGTCTCGCACCACGGAAGTGATAAATTGACTGATCGTCATCTCCCACAATAAAAAGATTGTTAAGAGGCTCCGCCAGCATGCGTATAATATCGTACTGGAGCCTGTTTATATCCTGAAATTCATCTACAAGTATATATTGAAACTTTTGCTGCCATGCCTTCAGAATATCCTTCCGTTTGCAAAACAGCTCATAGCAATACAGGAGCATATCATCGAAATCCAGCTTTCTGCGGCACGCAAGCGTTTTTTTATATCCTCTGAAAATATTCCGGAACACTTCATCAGGACAGCTTGCAGAGTAATAATGATCCAATGAAATACGGTTGCTTTTAACCAAACCGATTTCTCTGGCAAGCTCATCGGTAAAATCTGCTTCCTGAGACAGCTCCGGCCCGTACTGAAGCAGCAGTTCTTTCAGTATTTCGTATTTTTCTTCTCCCGAGAGAATATTTTCCGCACTGAAACCGTAAGCCTGCTTTAATATTCCGTAAAACACACCATGGAAAGTTCCGAAAGTCACTGCACTGCTGCTTTCCCCTGTAAACCGCAGATATCGTTCTTTCATTTCTCTGGCTGCCGCTCTTGAAAAAGTGACCACCAAAACAGAAGAGGCCGGGATGTTCCTCTCTCTGGTAAGATATGCTGTTCGTTCCACAATAACGGAGGTTTTCCCCGAACCGGGGCCTGCCAGGACCATCATCGGCCCTGACAGGTGGGCGATTGCCTCTATTTGAGATGGGTTTTTTATCATGATTCCAGACTGCTCAGCTTATCAATTGCCTGATGCACACGTTTTATTGTTTCTTCTTTTCCGATTATTTCCATAATTTCCGTTGCCCCCGCCGGTGTCATCTGCTTACCTGATACTGCGGTACGCAATGGCCACATTACATAACCGTTTTTATAGCCTTTTTCTTTTACAAAAGCACTGAGCGCAGCGTACAGCGGATCATTTGTATAATCCTCCTGTGCCTCCAGTACCGGTAATACTTCTTTTAACACTGCAAGAGAGCTTTCTTCTGTTGTTTTCATTTTCTTATGGCGATACATGGATGCATCATATTCCGGTACTTCTTCAAAGAAATCAATTAAATCCTCAATATCTGTGAAGGTTTCAATTCTTGTCTGTACCATTGCTGCAATCTTGCGGAAATCATAATCTTTCTTCAGCACACGCTTCATATAAGGAAGTGCCTTCTGTAAAAATTCTTCCGGATCCATTTTTTTAATATATTCGCCATTCATCCAGCGAAGCTTGGGAATATCAAAAACTGCCGGCGATTTATTAATATGATGATAATCAAAAGCTTTAACAAGTTCATCCAGTGAGAAAATCTCCTGGTTATCCTGGGGACTCCAGCCCAGAAGCGCCACATAATTGATGATCGCTTCCGAAACAAATCCCTGATCCAGCAGATCCTCATAAGAAGAATGACCGCAGCGCTTGGAAAGCTTCTGATGTGTTTCGTCTGTGATCAGCGGGCAATGGACATATGTGGGAATTTCCCAGCCGAATGCTTCATAGATCCTGTTATATTTCGGCGCAGAAGAAAGATATTCATTTCCTCTGACCACATGTGTAATCCCCATTAAATGGTCATCGATTACATTGGCAAAGTTATAAGTGGGATATCCGTCTGATTTGATCAGGATCAGATCCTCCAGTTCTTCATTGTTTACAGTAATGTCTCCGTAAATAACATCGTGGAATGTGGTCGTTCCTTCCATCGGCATATTAAAACGGATAACATAAGGTTCTCCCGCTGCAAGACGTCTTTCCACTTCTTCCTTTGGAAGGTTCAGACATCTTTTATCATATATGGAGATCTCCTTTCCGGATACCACTCTTTTCATGGTCTCCAGTTCTTCCTTTTTGCAGAAGCAATAGTAAGCATCCCCCTGCTCGATCAGCTTTCTGGCATATTCCAGATAAAGGCCGGATGCCTGACGTTCACTCTGCACATAAGGTCCCACGCCGCCATCTTTATCGGGACCTTCATCATGAAGAAGGCCTGTTTTTTCCATAGTGCGATAAATAATATCCACGGCACCTTCCACATAACGCTCCTGGTCCGTATCTTCAATACGAAGAATAAAGTCTCCGCCCTCATGTTTTGTGATCAGATATGCATATAATGCTGTCCTCAAGTTACCCACATGCATTCTTCCGGTGGGGCTTGGGGCAAATCTTGTCCTAACCTTACTCATTTTCTCTCTCCTACACATTTTTTATATTTAAAATCCCCTTAAAGCCAGGCCTTAAGGGGTTCCTTCTGCATTACATCTTACTACGCTTCAACGCCTCTGTTTTTCAGGTATTCGATTACATCTCCTACTGTATTAAGCTCAGCCAGCTCTTCAGCCGGGATTTCCACGTTGTATTCATCCTCTAATGCCATCACCAGTTCAAATAAATCCAAGGAATCGGCACCAAGGTCATCCTTGAAAGAAGTATCCGGTGTGATCATCTCTGCATCACAGTTTAACTGTTCTGAAATCAGTTCTCTCATTCTTTCAATCATGTCTTTCTTCTCCTTTTATTAATAGCACTCTCTATTAATCATAATCATTTTGATGCCCAAAGTATATATTCTGTATGTCTGTTTGTCAAGACTATTTTCCAATATTTAGAGGTTCTTTAAAGGTTCTTCAAAGGTTCTTTTACACCTGTTAAAGCAGCAGCTCAGAATCCTGGAATTTTATCTGCCGCGCAACGCTGAGGGCAAGCCCCATCTCGCCCATCAGGAACAGAATAGACGTACCTCCGTAACTGATAAACGGAAGGGTAACACCTGTGTTGGGAAGCAGATTGACCACCACCGCAATGTTAAGAATAACCTGAAGTGCAATATGAATAAAAATACCGCTGACCATCAAAGATCCAAACATATCCGGAGCATTCTGTGCAATAAAAAACAGACGGTACAAAAGATATCCAAAGAGCAGCAATACCAGCATTCCGCCGAAAATTCCCAGTTCTTCACAGATAATGGAAAAAATCATATCATTCTGAGCCTCAGGCACACTTCCCAGCTTCTGAATGCTGTTTCCCAGTCCCCTGCCAAACAGGCCGCCGGAACCAATGGCATAAAGCGCCTGCAAAGTCTGATAGCCGTCACCGCTGGCATAATCTTCAGGATGAAGCCATACCAGAATTCGCTGGATACGGAAATTGTCACTGTTTTCCATGGTGCTGCTTAATACCACAACAAGAAGCACCACCAGTACCGCTGCCACTCCTGCTATAATAATGAATGGACGCATATCCGGATGAGCAATAAAGATCAGTCCCGCCGTAATACAGAATATGATGATTGCCGTACTTAAGTTATCTGTAAATACATATGCGATCAATGCCAGCAGGCCTCCCATGCTTCCAAGAACCATGCATGCCTTCAATGTACGTACCTGTCTTCCCATCTGCACGATCATATAAGAAAGGCAGACAATTACGGCAATTTTCGCCACCTCTGCCGGCTGAAACTGAATGGGGCCAAGCTGGAGCCATCTGCGGGCACCGTGGGAGGTTACTCCCAGCGGAGTTTTGACCAGTACCATCAGTAAAATAGCTACGCCGTATAAAATAGTTGTAAAAAATGTTAAAATATGATAATCGATTCGTGAGATCACAAGAGCTACCACAATACATACAACGCTGACTATGGCCTGTTTCTTAAAATAAAACATGTCGTCATTATACTGCATCTGCGCTGTATAGGCACTTGTACTGTACAGCATAATCAGCCCAAAGCATGTCAGCAGCACGATTACTGCCACAAGATTAAAATCATAATAATCTGCGGTGGATTTCCTTCGTGTTTTCGTGCTCCGGGAATTCGTGATTAAAGGCTGACGTTTTTGTTTTGCCTTTTCCATTGCATCACCTGACACTTTCTGAAATTTTTCTCTCATTATAGCAGAATCCTCTTATATAAGCAAGAACGTATCCTAATATTGACTTTTAGTCATTTATGAGTAAAATAAAATTATAGCATCCTATTATCGCAGAATAAAGAGGAGGACAGCAATGGGGAAAATAGCGCAAAACAAAAAAGCCAAAGAAGAAGCTCTGTTTCGCACTGCCTTTGAGCTGTTTACTACAAAGGGAATTGAAAAGACAACCATTTCCGACATTGTAGAAAAAGCCGGAGTTGCCAAAGGAACATTTTATCTTTACTTCAAGGATAAATCAGATATCAGAGACAAGCTTGTTACTTATGAAACCGGTCGTCTATTTTTCCGGGCTCATGAAGCTCTGGAACAAACAGAAATACAGGGATTTGAAAATCAGCTGTTTTTCATAATTGATCATATTCTGGAAGAGCTGGATAATAATCATCCTCTGCTGGAGTTTACCTCCAAAAATCTTTCCTGGGGTATTTACCGCAGCGTCTATGTGGAGCATTCCTACGGCGACAAGGAACGTTACCAGTTTTATCAGGCATACCTGCAGCTTCTGGAAAAAAGCGAAAAAAAATACTCCAGACCGGATCTGATGCTATTTACAATCATTGAGATGGTCGGAGCAACCGGCTACGGTTGTATTTTATATCGGGAACCTGTATCTCTGGCAGAATACATGCCATATCTTCACAAAGCCATACAGGGCATCCTGGACCGTTTTTCAGAAAATGCTTAAAGAGACTCACCGCGAGTCTCTTTTTTTAATGATAATATATGGATTTCTTCCTGTTCTTATTGTATAATTCAAAATAACAATGAGCAGCAAAAAATACCAGAAACGGAAGGAAAAGCATATGCCAGATCAGAATAAAAGCAATGTCGCAAAAGCAGTTTCGCAGTATGGGATTATTTGTTTCATTTTTCTTTTTCTTTGTTTTATCTTTCCCATAAATCTTCATGCAGAAGAACAGAATATACAAAAGATCCGGGTAGGGTATTTTCACCTTGACGGTTATCATATGGTGGACAGTGACGGAAGACGTTCCGGCTACGGCTATGAATTCCTTCAGAAAATCGGACGTTATCTTCCCTATACCTATGAATACATCGGTTATGACAAAAGCTGGGATGAAATGCTCCAAATGCTTGAGAAAGGAGAAATAGACATCCTCACTTCCGGTGGAAAAACTTCCGAGAGAGAAAAACGTTTTGAATATTCCCAGAATTCCATCGGAACCACCGTTACCATGCTCACAGTCAAGGAAGGAAATACACATTTTGTATCCAGAGATTATTCCACTTATAACGGTGCAAAGCTTGGCTTTCTGAAAAACAGCTACCGTAACTGGATATTTAAAAGTTATTCAGAAGAGAATCAGTTCACTTACACTCCCGTATACTATGATTCTTATACTCAGATGCAGCAGGATCTTCAGTCCGGTGTTATTGACGGTATTGTCAGCAGTAATCTTCGAAAATTAAAAAACGAATGGGTTGTTGAACAGTTTGGAAATAACGGTTTTTACGTTATGGCACCCAAAGGCCATAAAGAAATTCTTAATGAAATCGATGATGCCATTGAAAAGCTGGACAAGGATAATCCCGGCTGGAGAACGGCACTGATGAATAAATCCTACATGGATTCCGGCAGCGAAAATGCTGCTCTTACTATAGAAGAACAGGAATATCTTGCCCAACTGAAGAAGGATAAAACTGTATTAAAGGTACTGGTAAACCCTGACAGAAGTCCCTACTCTTACTTTGAGAACGGAGAGGCAGACGGCATTATTCCAGCTATTTTTGCCCGTGCTGCAGAGTTGCTTGATCTGCCTTATGAGATAATAGAAACCATGGACCGCCAGGAATATTATGAGCTAATAAAATCCGGAACGGCAGACATTTGCATAGACGCAGGGTTTAACTACTCAGAAGCAGAAGATTTCGGCTATAAGCTGACAGATGCCTATATGTCCACCGGATTTTCCAGAATCACCAGAGCCGATCATAACGGTGAAATAAAAACAGTCGCTTCAATAGGAAAAACGTTTTTGCTCCGTGACTACATGAGAAGTCATTTTGCAGAAGAAAATATCCAATACTACAATTCCATTGAAGAATGTATAAACGCTGTTACAGACCAAAAGGCCGATGCCGCTTTTCTTTATACATATACGATACAGGAAATCATGAACAAGGATATACGCGGCCAGCTTTCCTTTACTATTATAAGCAGCGGCTACGCCTCCTTCGCAATGGGTGTCAGAAACGATATTGACAATCGGCTTCTTTCTTCATTGAACCGTGTTCTTCAACAAATAAAAAACACAGAGGCAGAGGGAATTATTCTGGAAAAAACAGAACATTTGCAGGCAGATCCCACACTGTCCGTATTTTTATATAAGAATCCGTTTTACGCCCTGATTTTACTTCTGAGCATTCAGCTATTTATAATCATTGTGATCATTGCCGTTACCATGAGTCGCAATCAGAAACGTCTGCAGGCGGCATATCAGCAGGTACAGACTGCCAACAACGCCAAACAGGATTTTCTGTCCAAAATGAGCCATGACATACGGACTCCCATGAACGCAATTATCGGTATGACTGCTCTTGCAGAGCACCATGCGGACGATGAAGCAGCCGTCCGTCAGTATCTGGAAAAAATGCATGTTTCTGAAAAATATCTGCTGTCACTTTTAAATGAGGTGCTGGATATGAGCAAAATAGAAAGCGGTACCATCGAACTGAAAAAACAGCCGTTTTCCATTTCCAGCATGACAGATGAAATCGCCCTGATTGCCAGAGAACTGACTGTTCTAAAAGAACAGGAATTTTCTGTAAACGTTGAGAGCCTTTCACATCCCAATGTCCTGGGAGACGCAGCAAGAATTGAACAGATTCTGCTGAACCTATTAAGCAATTCAACAAAATATACCGGAAGAAAAGGACGAATTTCTCTGACAGTAACAGAAAAAGATACAGGGCTTTTCTGTTTCCGTGTAGAGGATAACGGTATGGGAATACCGGAAGAATTTCAGGAACATATTTACGATGCCTTTTCCCGTGCCGAGGATTCCAGAGTATCCCGTGTACAGGGTACCGGACTTGGCCTGACCATTGTAAAAAAATTAACCGAAATGATGCATGGTACCATTTCAGTAGACAGTCATCCCGGAAAGGGAACCGCCTTTTCTGTCTGTCTTCCGCTCGAAATTGTCTCCGATTCACCGCAGGATTCACCTGACGATGATAAGAGCAACGAAGAACAGTCCTTCCCCGGTCTTTATGTTCTGCTGGTAGAGGATAATGAATTAAACCGGGAAATCGCCGCGGAACTGCTGAAAATTATGGATATATCCGCAGATTATGCCGAAAACGGAAAAGAAGCCGTAGACATGTTTATGGCTTCTGAAACCGGTAAATATGATGTAATCTTTATGGATCTGCAGATGCCGGTTATGAACGGACTGGAGGCATGCCGAAAAATCCGGAAATCCGGCAGAGCAGATGCCGGACTTCCTATCTTCGCACTGACTGCCAACGCCTATAAAGAAGATATGCAGAATTCCAGAGACGCCGGAATGGACGGCCATATTTCCAAACCCGTGGATATCTCCAAGCTTTACAGTGTACTGAAAGAAGTTTCTGACTGCAAAAAGAAGCAGTAAGGCTTAAAACAACTTATAAAAGCCCCGCATTGTAACTGATTATCTCAGTTACAAAACGGGGCTTTTCTTTATACTTATTTCATTTCTGTTTTTCCGGTTCTTCACATTCTGCACTGCAGGGTTGATCAAAGACCGGGTTGAACGCATAGAAATTTTTAGAATTCAACTGTTCCTGAACAGACAAAAGTGCTTCTCCAAACCTCTGGAAATGTACCACTTCCCGGGCACGCAGGAATTTGATAGGATCCGCGATTTCCGGCATATTTCTCACAACCCGCAGGATATTATCATAAGTTGAACGTGCTTTCTGCTCTGCTGCCAGATTTTCATGAAGATCGGTAACAGGATCTCCTTTGGACTGGAAGGAGCACGCGCTAAAAGGCATTCCACCTGCTGCCTGTGGCCAGATTCCGTCTGTGTGATCAATATAATATGGCCCCAGCCCGGAATTCTCTATCTCTTCCATAGACAAATCACGGGTCAGCTGATGAACGATGGTAGATACCATCTCAAGATGCGCCAGTTCTTCTGTACCAATATCGTTCAACACAGCCATTGCCATACGGTTGGGCATGGAAAATCTCTGTGACAGATATCGCATGGAAGCACTGATTTCACCGTCAGGGCCGCCATATTGACTCATTATGAACTGGGCCAGCTTTGCATTGGTAGTGGTAATGTTTACCGGATACTGAAGTCTTTTTTCATAATACCACATACTCTACCGGCACCCTCCTTCCTGTTCCCATGGAAACGGCTGTTTTGCCCACTGCCACATATCGCCGCTGTCTGAAGCATCGTCAATGGTCAGCGGTCCATATGTCCGGGCATATTCACGCATCAGTGCCTTCCGGCTGGCAACAGCCTCCCTGAAATAGGCAAGCGCCTTTTCATCCTCAGGATGGGTATCTAAAAATAAATGAATATCTTTTACTGCAAAGCTGGCTTCTGAAATTTTCCGGAGAAGCGCCTCTCTGGACATCATATTATTTTCTTTCACCGGCAGGCACCTCTCTTTCCGCAGAATGGCTTGCAAAGCTGTGGAAAAATCGTGCCCACCTTCAGTGCATAGCACCAGTCATAGGTGGTATCAAATTCCTGGTCGGGTACATAAGCCATTGCCAGGGGCAAATGCTTCAAATGCTCATACATATCTCTATCTCGTTTTCTGACAGGAGTGCTTTTTCTCATTTCCAGGCAGGAAACCGGCATCTGCTGCTTTAACATACCGCAGGTACGACAATAGGGACGGCAGCCCTGGCGGCTCATCTGGTTTGTGTCCATGAACACACATCCTTTCTGTATCCAAAACTGTTATCCCTATATTTTATGTCATATTGAGAGAAAGGTGCGCATAAAGTATACGCCCAGCCTTTCCGTTATTTTCTGATATCCTGTTATTTTTTTCAGCTTTTCCATGAGAACAGATGCTGCAAAGGATGCTGCCGTCACAGCCACAGTTATGATTATCCAGTGCTTCATGGAATAAAAAAATCCCAGAAAATAATACGAATATATCTGATTATGTACAAGGAACATATTGGCAGAATGCTTTCCCAGATGCTCCATAACACCTGATATTACAGGAAGCTTTATAAAACATCCGTTTACCAGCAATGCAATATCAAGCGCCATCAGGCCTTCCAGCATGCCTCCGTAATTATAATCAGATTTATATTTAAGCAAAAGTACAAAAGCAATACATTCCAGCAGGATTTTAAGGGCAAAACCGCCCCTTTTCTCATTCCACAGCGCATTCACCCGTTCAAAAATATCACATTCTCTGCAGGCCGCTCCCAGCATCAGTGGGAAGAAATACACTGTAAGAGGATTTAACTGATGGAACATAAGAATCATGATTACTGTCCCAAAGGTTACCAGAAACGCACCAAACCGCTGCATAAGCTGCATGATAAAAGGCATCAGAACAACAATGGCAATCGCCAGCGTCATGTACCACCAGGTCGGATTCAGTGTAGGTGTGGAAAACAGATAGGCCAGGCCCAACACATCAACGAGAAAATACATGGCGAAGCTTTTCAATTCTGTTCCGTATGCTTCAAAAACAGTTCTGCCAAGGGGCTGACAAATCAGGGTCAGAAGAAATGCAAACCAGTAGCCCACCATCAGTTTCCAGTAACGTTTCCAGACAAACTCACCTGTTTCTTTTTTATCCGGAATCCGTTGTCCGAATTTTTTCCGGTAAGTGGATGCAATACCATATCCGCTCAGAAACACAAAAATTGCCACACAGACTCTTGCCAGCATTGCAAGATGCATAAGATAGTCTCCGCTGAAAGGACTGTAATTTACAATAAAGCCTTCGTATTCTTCATAATCATTGAACAAATGATGAAAAATCATCAGGACAATAGCAATCCCCTTGCAGAAATCAGTATCTTTTTTTGTAAACATACTTTTTTATCATAACCTCCCGTAACTTTATCTGCAGAATACTCTCTGCCTCCGAATATCAGAATAAAGTTCACGGCCTTTAATGTCAAGTACCTTTACAACAACCGCAAAACCTGCGGCCTCCGGAAGAAGAGATGTCAGAAGATTATTTCCCTGCAGCCTTTCTTCATGGAAAACTACGCCTTCCTGTTCTTTAAAAAGCGCAATATAAAATACACCTGATTCCACCAGATCCTGGAAAAAATGGCTTCCATAGGAAAGCTCCGGCATCAGCCCCTCTGACTGATAGGAGATTTCACACATGGCAGACATATTGCTTATTTCCGTAAAATGCACCGGAACTCCCAGGGAAGGCGTTGTCGTTCCCCATCTGCCCGGCCCCATTAAAAGAACATTTTCCTCTTTCAAAAGTCCATTCAGCTTTCCGATAATCCGGGCCACCTGATATTTGTCCTGTTCCGGGCATGCCAGATATTTATGGATATCCACAAATATGAGCTTATCCAGTGCAATGCGGAGATTCCCGCCCATGAAATTGCCTTCAGAATAAAAAAGGCATTCCTCCTTTGTTTTCAGTTCCGGTATCTCTACTGTTTTTCCAAGACCCCTTGTCTGAAGAGGACGGCACTGGACAAGATTAAAAACAAAGTGATCCTCATCCTGGAAATTCACTGTAAATTCAATATCCACAGGATAGTCATATGCGTCCGAAAGAAGCTTCAGCGTCTTTCTCATAATTTCCGGAAATTTTGTGTAGCGCAGCATTCGTTTAAAATTCACTGTGAAAGGTACCGGCATATCTTTATATCCCAGCTCCCGCAGACGATCCGCTTCCGCATAATCCATGGTAAAGAAAAGATTTTTACGGACATGGATGTTTTCTTTCATCAAGTCTGCAATATCTACACTCCGCCATTGATTCCGGCGCAAATCCAGCACATCTGCCTTATGCTGAGAATATTTCCGCTCATCGCTTGCTGTAAGAAGCGGAAGTCTGGACGGATCGTCCAGAGCGACTATTTTTACGTAATCTCCTATGACACGATCCACAGCCCTTGTACCTAGTCCAAACACCAGACGAAGCATACCTGCCTCCATATCCATGTTTTTATCCCAGACATAAAGATTGGAAGAGTTACCAACTCCAGCTGCATGGGGAAAGAAATAATCTCCGTAATAATCACCGGAAACACGCTGTATCAGAATTGCCATCTGCTCATCCTTAAGCGCAAGCCCCCTCTGCTTCCGATACTGCAGCGCATCCGGGTTCATGGTACTTGCGTATACTCTTCTTATGGCATCTTCAAATGCGGCCAGCCTTTCTTCGGGAGTTCCCTGATTGACGCAAAAAACACTTTCATATTTTCCTGCAAAAGCATTCCCAAAGTTATCCTCCTGCAGTGAACTGGAGCGGATTACGATGGGTGACTGTCCGAAATATTCCAGCATACGTACGAATTCTTCCCGTACACTTTCAGGAAAGCTTCCCTGGAGAAGCTTTTTACGAAAGGTTTCCGCCATGGTAAAATACCCTTTATCGCTTTTCTGCTTCAGGCGGATACTCCACCAGCCGTTATATACAATATAGGTATAGTAAATATCTGCTCCCAGAAAGAAAGAATCATCCGGTTCCAGATAATCAGCAATTTCACTCATCTCACCCTGGGCATCCTTAATGATCTTTCGTGCAAGAAGCATGCCCACACTTTTTCCTCCGATATATCCTGTCCCGATCTCACGGGATACAATTTTCAGCAGATCCTTCAAAGTAAAATATTTCCTGCAGAGAGTCTGGATTCTTTTTTCCTTTCCGATAAACAGGCTGATCAGCAGATTCTTCATCTCTTCCTGCTTTTCCTCAGGTTCACTGAGAAGTTCCCTGGCGTTGTCCATGGTAACGTTCCAGAAATCCAGCCGCCTTTTATCCCACTCAAAAGAAGAAAACAGCTCCGCTGCCCTACTGCTGGAGGTGATGCTTTCATAACGGTCTCCTTCAATGCGATGGGGAAAAAACATGGTAGGTGAATAACGCCTGTCTGCTTTCAGCGGATGTATATACATTGTACCTTCTATAATATACAAATCAAACAGACACTGTGTGGTTTCCCTGATTCTTGCAATGGTGTCAAATACATGATGATTGCGCTTGATAGCAAAATAGGCTACTGTTTCCATCATGTAAAGGAACGGACAGGTTACCCGGAAAAAATTTCCGATCATCAGATCTGAGTACCAGAACTGCAGAATATCTGTCAGGCAGTCAAATACATAAAATGCTTCTTTTCCCTCTTCTTCCACAATCTGATGTACTGTTGTTGCAAACTGCTCGAAGCCCTGTCCCGCATCCAGCTCATAAACCTGTATCCCGGTTGTATCCTTCAAAACCGGCGGGTGAAGCCCAAACCGCATATAAACAAGTTTACGCCCGTCTTTTTTCGCCTGGGCAACATAGGGCTCAACCACCCGGATATAATCTTCCATTTTATCGATCTGCCATACCACATTATCTCCCATTCGAAGCATGTCCACACATTTATCAAATCCGGTCATACCTGTGCTGACTCTTTCATGATACTTCATACCTTCCTCCATTTCCGGCTGTTTTTATAGCAGCCCTGTAATACAAATTCCCCCATTTAACCACGCTGCAGCAAGAACGCCAGAGACGTTCCTGAATTACATTTTTTTCCATAAAAACACAAAAAGGCGCTCTGCATATGCAGAACACCTTTGTCCTCTTTTTATGATATGATTTCTTTCTTCCTTTTGTCAAGGTATTTCTTATAGTAAATATTACTAAAAAAATAAATATTTTTTTCACAATTTATTCAACCACTTATCACACTTTTTTCACAATTTCAGTTTATAGTATTGTTTAGAAAGTAGTAATACTTTCTAAATATTTTTCTTTTTCATACGCGCCGGTACTTAGCAATAAGTACCGGCCTCCTTCCTTTTATGGGACAATTCTCTCAAGGCAGGCCGTATCTTATTTCAGTATATTCCTTCCCCGCCAAACTGCGGAATAAAGCTTTCTTCTGCCGTATCTCCCTCCTGAAAAAAGCCGTTTTCAATTCCCAGTTCCAATGCCTCAGACAATACCTTTTCATATTCCCGCTTCGTGACTTTCCGGTTCAGCTCCGGATATTTTTTTTGTTCAAAAACAGGTGTGTATTGATTCATAATACTGATATATATCTGATCACCATATGTTTTATGAAGGTATTCCAGAATTCTGACAGAGTTTGCTCTGTGTCCCGGAAGAACAAGATGGCGCACAACGGTTCCTTTTTTTATATAGCCATCTTCTCCGAATTCACACTTTCCTGTCTGTCTTACCATTGTTTCAACAGCTGTTTTTGCAATATCCGGATAGTCTTCCGCATTGGAGAACTTTTTTGCCAGCTCTCCATCCATATATTTAAAATCCGGCAGATAAACATCTACATATCCCTTTAAAAGATCTATGGTTTCTTTTGTTTCATATCCTCCGCAGTTATATACCACCGGAAGCTGCAGCCCTGCTGTTTTTGCCAGCTCCAGTGCTCTGATAATCTGCGGGACAAAATGTGTCCCCGTCACAAGATTTATATTGGCCGCTCCCTTTTGCTCCAGCTCCAGAAAAATACCTGCAAGACGTTCTGTTGATATAATACTGCCCTGATTTCCCACCGCGATCTCACGATTCTGACAAAAGCAGCACCGCAGACTGCAGCCGGAAAAGAACACAGCTCCGGAACCTTTATCCCCGGAAATACAGGGTTCCTCCCACATATGCAAAGCGGCGCGGGCAGCTCTTATGGAACTGTCCATGCCGCAATATCCACGCATTCCACTGTTGCGGTCTGCATGACATTTTCTCGGACACAACGTACAATCTGAAAGCAGCCCCTGATAATTAATGGCAGCCTCCGCCAATTTTGCAGAAATGGTTTTTCCTAAACTGTTCTGTGTATCCAAAATGCCGGAACATCTATCCGTTTTTAAATGATTTATCTGCACAGGAGCTCTTCCTGGCAAACAGGGCGGATGCCTTTCTTCTGCAGAACTTCAATTGCTTTCGCATTATCAGCCACACGGAAAATCATATACGCCACATCCTGTTTATGTGTTGTAAGTGCATACATATATTCCACATTGATATCATTCTCTCCCAGAACATAGATGATCTCTGACAGTGCACCGGGTTTATCTTTAACCTCTACTGCAAGAACCTTTGTCACGGAACAGATATAATCTGCATCCTTTAATACTGTTGTTGCATTATACACATCATCTACAATAATCCTGATAATTCCAAAATCAGAAGCCTCTGCAACGGAAAGTGCCCTGAGATCAATATTATTTTTGGAAAGAACCTCGGTAAATTCTGCAAGTCTTCCCGGTTTATTCTCAAGGAATACGGAAATCTGTTTTACTGTCATAAAAACTCCTCCTTCATGTTATCCTTTATAAAGGTTACGTTTATCAATTACTCGAACAGCTTTGCCTTCACTGCGGGTGATGCTCTTTGGATTAACCAGCTTCACTTTTGCATAAATACCAAGCATTGCCTTCAGACCATTTACCAGTTCCTTTTCTTTTTCAGACACAATACTCAGGCTGTCTGAGAACATTTCCGGTGTCATTTCCACCTGAACCTCAATGGTATCGCTGTTATTTACACGATCCACAATGATCTGGTAATTTGCAGGATATCCCTGATTCAGCAGTACGGTCTCAATCTGAGACGGGAATACATTAACGCCTTTTACGATCAGCATATCATCGCTTCTGCCCAGTGGTTTCGTCATCTTCACATGGGTTCTTCCGCAGGAACATTTCTTTCTGCTCAGAATACAGATATCACGTGTTCTGTAGCGCATCAGCGGAAAAGCTTCTTTTGTGATGCTGGTAAATACAAGTTCGCCCTTCTCTCCGTCCGGAAGCACTTCACCTGTCTTCGGGTTAATTACCTCGGCAATAAAATGATCCTCATTGACATGCATACCAGTCTGCTCTGAGCACTCAAAGGAAACACCAGGTCCGGAAATCTCTGTCAGTCCGTAAATATCATAAGCCTTGATTCCCAGCTTTTCTTCGATATCATGACGCATTTCTTCCGTCCATGCCTCAGCGCCGAAAATACCTGCTTTTAATTTAATCTGATCACGAACTCCCCTCTCTTCAATGCTTTCTGCCAGATAAGCAGCGTAGGAAGGTGTACAGCAGAGAATCGTTGAACCCATATCTGTCATAAACTGAATCTGTCTCTCTGTATTACCTGATGACATTGGCAATGTGAGACATCCCACCTTATGTGAACCGCCATTCAGTCCGGGGCCGCCTGTAAACAGACCGTATCCATAGCTTACATGACAGACATCCTCATCTGTTCCGCCGGCTGCCACAATGGCTCTTGCACAGCATTCCTCCCAGAGATCAATATCATGCTGGGTATAAAATGCAACCACACGTCTTCCGGTCGTACCACTTGTTGACTGAATACGGACACATTCCTTCAGAGGACGTGCCAGCAGTCCATAAGGATACTGGTCTCTCAAATCGTCTTTTTCAATAAATGGAAGCTTATGCAGATCGTCTACCGACTTGATGTCTTCCGGTGTAAGGCCTTTTTCTTCCATCCTTTTCCTGTACATCGGCACATGATCCCAAACATTTTGTACCTGCTTTACAAGTCGTTCACTCTGCCACTGACGAATCTGCTCACGGGAAGCACACTCAATTTCCGGCTGATAATATCTTTCCATTTCCTGTTCCTCTCTTCTCGTTTTTTTCTGCGGGCAGTTCTGGGAATACGGTATGTCCTTTACCGCAGAATATTGTCTGCCTCATGTTTTCTGATAGTTCTACTATAACACTCTATCACTTCAACGTAAATAAAAATTTTATAATTTATGCCATTTTTATGGCTATTTTTCACAAAAATCACTCATATTTTATAATTTCTTTTTTCAGTCGTTTCATAATCCTCTTTTCCAGACGGGAAATATAGGACTGTGAAATGCCAAGCTGGTCTGCCACTTCTTTTTGCGTTTTTTCTTTTCCCCCGCTGTTTCCTCCCAGTCCGAAACGCATTTTAATAATCAGCTGTTCCCTGTCTGTAAGCTTGGATATAGCCTTTTTCAGCAAAGTGATTTCCACCTCATCCTCCAGACGGCGGGATATTACATCCTCATCTGTTCCCAGAATATCTGACAAAAGCAATTCGTTCCCATCCCAGTCCACATTCAGTGGTTCATCAATGGAAACCTCCATTCTGGTCTTACTGTTTCTCCTCAGGAACATCAGAATCTCATTTTCAATACAACGTGAAGCATATGTGGCCAGCTTAATATTTTTTACAGGATTAAAGGTATTGATCGCCTTGATCAGCCCAATAGTCCCAATGGAGATCAGATCCTCCACTCCGACCCCTGTATTATCAAACTTTCTGGCAATATAAACAACCAGACGCAGATTATGCTCTATCAGCAGTGCCCTGGCCTCCTCATTCTGTTCCGTCCCCAGCTTGCTGATCACAAAAGCTTCTCTCTGAGGCGGAAGCGGCGCCGGAAGCACCTCATTTCCTCCAATGTAATAAAGCTCTCCCGGCCGGTTCATTACAATCCGGGAAAGTATCTGAAACGGATAACACTGTACACCTGCTGCTCTGTTCATAATATAGCCCCTCCTAATGCAATAATCTGGAATTCAGCAATACCTTGTATTCTTTTCCCAAAGCAGAAGGTTCAAAAAGGACTGCAAACACCGGGCTGCTGATACATATCTGCTCATTGAGAGTATGAATACAAAGCTTCTCTAATGTCACTGCCGGAAGCATCCTGACGTCCCCTGCCACTGTACGGCAGGGGACAAGTCTGGGACGCAGCCCGGTAAGCTCTGTACTTCTCAGCTCCCCTGGATTTTCTTTCAGGTGTTTCAGTTTTTCTGTCAGTTTCTCAGACAATACTGCCTGCAGCAGCTTTTCCTCCACAAGGGAGACCGGCTGCCCGCTCAGAGGATCTGAAAGCAGATTCCCTGTATCGCAGAAACCGTATGTTTCCTGTTTCTTCCCCTGATAAAACAGAGTAACGGGATATATGTTCCTCTTCCGGATACTCCGCAGCTCCCATATTTTTATGAAAGCAGTCAGGCCGGCATATGTTGCCGTCAGAAGAACCGGAAATTCTCCTGCAGCACAGTGTCCGCCTCCGGTCAATACACGCCACAGGCCTCCGCAGAAAAATGCCGCTGTGTACAAAAAAACAGCAGCTTCTGCCAGAAGACCTTTCTTCCGGATCCCGCAGCCTGTACGAAGCATTATTACCGCACCGACGGCCTGCAGCAGCGCTCCCGGAACAATTCCGGGCAAAATAACGTATATACAGGAAAAAACAGCTCCCAGTATAGCTCCAAGTACACACCAAAAGCGCTTTCTCCTGTAATGAAGTACCATAAGAACCAGACGCAGAAGAACATAATCCATAAGAAAATTTGCCATAAAGACAATATCTATGTATATTTCATCATACATAAAATGCCCCCTATGACCTGTCATTCCTTCACTTTGGTAAGTAAATTCATTATAGGTATAGAGGGCTGCGAAATTTGTCAAAACCCGTAGGCTGACAAAAATTTATTTATTTTCAATACAAGACATATTTTTACGATGAAGAGCTTCCATCATTGTTCTGAGCTCTACGATTGATATCTGACCCGGAGCAGAGGCTGCACCTACCGTGCCGAAAGTGACACAGGAATGAAAGTTCTCACCGGAAATTCGGCTGATAGATCCGATACTGCCCATGGCCATGGATATAAGAGGCTTATTGGTAAACTCTGCTGCCATCCTGCTGGTTGCCTGCATAATCGCCGCAACATCTCCAAAGCCTTCCGGCATAACAGCCATTTTAAGAATATCTGCTCCCGTGGCATCCATATCCTGAAACCGTTTTAACAGAACTTCTTCACTGTCTGTTTTGCTAAAATCATGGGAAGAGGCAATCACCAACGCTCCTTCGCTCTGAAGCCCCGGTATCAGCTTCTTATTTTCACCGCCGTGGCCGAAGACCTCCACATCCACAAGATCTGCTTTCCCTGATTTTGCGGCTGTTAAGCTGCAAAAAGCATAGTCTTCGGCGGATATACTGCAGTTTCCCCCTTCCTCATCCGTTCTTATGGTAAACAATAGAGGAACCTCGCCAGCCTCCTGTGATAATAATGACAGCATTTCTTCAAGCTTTTCTTTTTCTTTCAGGCCTTCAAAAAAATCTGCCCGCCATTCCAGCATCTGTGCTCCTGCCAGGACAGCATTTTTTGCCTCGTCCAGAATAGCTTCTCTGGTTTTCCCGGTCAGCGGAACACATATCTTGGGAATTCCGCTTCCAAGGGTAAGATTCTTAATCTGAATGGGTTTTGTCATTTCTTGACATCTCCTTTAGTGTGGAATAGAATGGTGTAAATCAAATGTTTCATCTGGAGGTACTCTTATTATGTATAAAATCACCGGACATACCAGACTTACCGGACTTCTTGGCAGCCCTGTGGCCCACAGCATTTCTCCGCTGATGCACAATGAAGCCTTTCAGCTTTTGAATCTGGACTATGTATATCTGTGCTTTGATGTCTCAGAAGACAGCCTGGAAACTGCTGTAAACGGCTTAAAAGCATGCAATATCCGGGGCTTTAACCTGACCATGCCCAACAAAAACAAAGTTGTGGAGCTGCTGGACGAGCTTTCTCCTGCAGCCAGACTGATCGGCGCAGTGAACACAGTCGTCAATGATAACGGCCGCCTGATCGGCTATAATACGGACGGCATCGGCTATATGCAGTCTGTGAAAGATGCCGGCTACGATATCAAGGGAAAAACTGTAACACTGATGGGTGCCGGAGGCGCCGCCACTGCCATTTGTGCACAGGCTGCACTGGACGGTGTAAGCGTTATCCACATTTTTGCACGTCCCACCAGCCGCTTTTGGGAAAGGACCTGCACACTTGTAAACACCATCAATGAGACCCTGCCCTGCCGCGCAATACTTCACGAAAACGGAGATACCGCTGCACTTAAGGACGCTCTTTTACAAAGCGCCATGCTGATCAATGCCACCTCAGTTGGTATGGCTCCCAATACGGATGCTTCCATTATCACCGACACCAGTCTGTTCAGGCCTGATCTCATTGTTTCTGATGTGATCTACAATCCCCGGGAGACAAAGCTTCTCTATGAGGCAAAGCAGGCCGGCTCTCCCGTTTTTAACGGCATGTATATGCTTTTATATCAGGGTGCTGAAGCATTCCGGCTGTGGACCGGACAGCAGATGCCCATTGAACCTGTTAAAGCAAAATACTTTCCTAAGTAAATGGCTGCATCCACCCGGCTACTATAAAACAGGCTGACACAAAATTAAAGCTGCGAAGTTCTGCATCCAGTGAGACAAACACCCTGGATGTCAGAATCTTTCGCATTTTGATTTTGCGGCAGCCCCTTTCTTTTTTTAATAAAGCTTATTTACTTTCTTCCTGTACCTCAATCTTGCGGATCGTCTTGTTTTTGATCTCTTCTTTAATTGCTCCGATGAATTCAGCAATATCCTTTGCACCTTCATCGCCAAGGTAACGGCTTCTTACAGAAACTTTATTCTCTTCTTCCTCTTTGGCACCTACAACCAGCATGTATGGTACTCTTGCAAGACGTGCTTCACGGATCTTGTATCCCATCTTTTCAGAACGGCGGTCAACACTGCAGCGAATGCCGTTTTCTTTCAGCTCTGCCTCAACCTTTCCTGCATAATCGTGGAATTTCTCAGAAATGGGAATTACACGAACCTGCTCCGGACACAGCCAGGTTGGGAACAGACCTGCATATTTTTCAATCAGCCATGCCAGAGTTCTTTCATAGCAGCCCATGGATGTACGATGGATAATATACGGGCGTTTCTTTTCTCCGTTTTCATCAATATAGTACATGTCAAACTGCTCTGCCAGAAGGGCATCCCATTGAATGGTGATCATGGTGTCTTCCTTGCCATATACATTCTTTGCATTAATGTCAACCTTCGGACCGTAGAATGCAGCCTCGCCCACATCCTCTGTAAACGGAATATTCAGCTCTGTGAGCATCTGACGGATATGGCCCTCTGTCTCTTCCCATACTTCCGGCTCTCCGATATATTTTTCACGGTTTTCAGGATCCCATTTGGAAAGATGATAAGTTACATCTTCTTCCACGCCCAGAGTCTGCAGACAGTACTGGGCAAGAGCAATACAGTCTTTAAATTCTTTTACCATCTGATCCGGTCTGACGATCAGATGGCCCTCTGAGATCGTAAACTGACGTACACGGGTCAGACCGTGCATTTCTCCGGAATCCTCATTTCTGAACAGTGTGGAGGTTTCCCCGTAACGAAGGGGAAGATCACGGTAGCTGTGCTGTTCTGCCTTGTATACATAATACTGAAACGGGCAGGTCATGGGGCGAAGGGCATATACTTCTTTATCCTTTTCTTCATCTCCCATTACGAACATGCCCTCTTTATAGTGATCCCAGTGCCCGGAAATCTTATAAAGATCGCTTTTTGCCATCAGAGGAGTTTTCGTACGGATGTATCCCCGCTTCGTCTCTTCATCTTCAATCCAGCGCTGCATTTCCTGGATCATGATTACACCGTTTGGCATGATCAGCGGAAGTCCCTGCCCGATCACATCAACCGTCGTAAACAGCTTCATTTCACGTCCAAGCTTATTATGGTCACGCTTTTTGGCTTCTTCCATCTGTCTGAGATGTTCATTGAGCTCATCCTTGGAAGCATATGCTGTACCATACACACGGGTAAGCATCTGATTTTTCTCACTGCCTCTCCAGTATGCACCGGAAGAAGAAAGAAGCTTAAAGGCTTTAACACCCTTTGTACTCATCAGATGAGGACCTGCACAAAGATCTGTCCAGTCTCCCTGTGAATAGAAGGAAATTTCCTCTCCCTCCGGAAGATCTTCAATAAGTTCTACTTTATAAGGCTCATTTTTCTCTTTAAAATATGCGATCGCTTCTTCACGGCTTTTTGTAAAGCGCTCAATCTTCGCGCCTTTCTTAATGATCTTTTTCATTTCTTTTTCGATTTCATCCAGTGCCTCTCTGGAAAAAGGCGGACACTCAAAATCGTAATAAAAGCCGGTATCAATGGAAGGGCCGATGGCAACCTTTGCTTGCGGATACAGCTTCTGTACAGCCTCTGCCAGAACATGAGATGCTGTATGGCGAAGTGCTGCCAGTCCCTTTTCATCCTTTGCAGTCAGGATGTTTACATTACAGTCACTGTCAACCACTGTACGGAGATCCACCACTTCTCCGTTCACCTCTCCCGCGCAGGCTGCTCTTGCAAGACCTTCGCTGATGTCAAAAGCAATATCGATAATGGATTTTGCTTCTGCATATTCCTTCTGAGAACCATCTTTTAATGTGATAATCATAGTTTTTCTCCTTTCAAGATAAAAAAAATCCCTTACAGCACTGACTGCTGTAAGGGACGAGTAAACTTGCTCGCGGTTCCACCCTGCTTGCTTTATTTTAAAAAAATAAAACCACTTAATTGATGATAACGGAATCACCGGACCGGATTGGGGCCACTCAGAGGTAGTTTTCGGCTGTTTCCCAATAAAGCGCTTCCAGCATACGCGCCTCTCTCTGAAATGTTCCGCAGCTTACTCGTCTCGTCAACGTGTTAAGAGTATCTTCTATGCTGTTCATTATTATAATGTTGCGGATTTTTTTTGTCAATGTATTAAACAAAGAAAATCCTTATATGTTTCCCACAATTTTCTCTTTCACAAGAGCCGCAGCCTCACGGATCACATAATGAACCTGCATTATGGCATCTGATTTTGCCGCAATTCCCTCCGGATGAAGATAGCCTGCTTTTTTCGCAAGACATACCGCACGGTACACATGAAAATTATTGGATAAAATTCCTGTTCTTTTTTTTGCACATCCTGTAAGCTTATGAGAAAATATCAGGTTTTCCTTTGTATTAACAGAACGGTCTTCCTGTATCATTCTGTCTTCGCAAATTCCATGAGCCAAAAGCCATTCCCGCATACATTCTGCCTCGGTTATATCCTCTCCGTCTCCCTGACCGCCGGACAGGATCAAAATGGTATCTTTGTTTCTGTCCGCATATTCCAGTGCTTTTTCCAGACGTTTCGTCAGTGCTCTGGAGGGCCTGGTACCTTTTACCTGTGCTCCAAGAACAACAACATAATCCAGATTGTCTGTTCCTTTTGCGCCCATTCCTTTTATTACAAAACCGCACAGGATCAGCAACAGAAGAATCCCCAGAGAAATCAAAGATAATCCTGCTGCTTTCAGCAGGACAGGAATTACTCCCGGATGAAGCCGGTCATACCAGAGAACTCCGCCTGCAGCAGCCAGTATTGCCGCAAAAACTGTCCAGATCCATACAAAATCTGCCGAGATTCCCGCATAGATCACGATCACCAGATAATATACAAGACAGAGAATGCTTAAAGCCCATAACAGATAACACACAGACTGCACAACTATCTTCCGCAGCAGTGTTTATACTTCTTTCCGCTTCCGCATGGACAGGGATCGTTACGTCCGATTTTCTTTTCTTTCACAACAGTACCGGACTTTTTCTGTTCCAGATAAAGCTCTTTTTTTCTCTCCGGAGTAAAAATCTTATCCCACTGTGGAAGTTCATAAAGCCAGTCTGCCTTTGCATCCACCATGTTCTTATAAAGAAGCTCATTGTCAAAATCAAGGCTGACCTGCGTATTCTCATCCATAGTTTCAATAGGATTGGGAACTTTCAGACTGTCATTGATTCCATCCAGAAAACCGGTCATGGTAAGTACATCCAGACCATATTTCTCTGCCAGCTCCTTAACAGTACCCACAACTGCCACTTCCGGTGTCTCCAGAAGTTGCTCATAAATGACTTTTTCAATATTAAAATAAGCAGCCCAGAATTTCTGCAGTTTACTGCGGTCTGCCTGCTGGTCATAGGCAATTGCACGCCACTGCTCTAAAATTGTTTTATCACTCATTTTTCAAACCTCTTTTCAATAATAATCAATGG
>JAXFBD010000106.1:0-7608 GCA_034118545.1 Blautia sp. | reverse complement strand
GGATGGTATTTTTTTGCCAGTTTTCTGTATGCTTTTTTTATCTCATTTTCATCTGCTCCCTTTTGCAAACCAAGGACTTCGTAATAATCTTTTTTTGCCATTTGGAATCATCTCCCTATATCCCAAAACAGGGATGCCTGTCTGCAGACACCCCTGAAACATAATGCTCTATATAAAAGCCCCGATCATTTAATATTCATTTATTGTACCGTGCAGTAAACCGGGCTGTATGGTTGCTGCCGTACATATCATTTTTATCCTTCAATTGTAATAAAATGATTCTCTTCCACCTGTGGTCTTGCATCCAGCTTCGGAACCACAAGAGTCAGAACACCATCTTCAAATTTTGCCTTAATATCTGTCTGCTTAATATCCTTGCCTACAAAGAAGCTTCTGCTGCAGCTGCCTGCATATCTTTCTCTGCGGATATATTTGCCATGTTCATCCTTCTGATCGTTTGCAGTATTCGTTGCTGCAGTAATTGTAAGATATCCTTCCTTCAGTTCTGCCTTCACATTCTCTTTCTTGTATCCCGGAAGTTCAATGGCAAGCTCATAAGAATCTTTGTGCTCTTTCACATCAGTGCGCATTACATTGTTTGAAGGGGTATTATATCTCACTGTACCTCTTACCGGACGTGCAAAATCATTAAAAAACTCATCAAATAAATCTTCTCCAAAAATACTCGGCATTAACATAAAACATTCCTCCATTTCCTTGGCGGTTTCTAACCGCAGCCTGTTACATATAGTTTCGAACAATTCCTTGTTTCTTATGTTCTATACATGTTATAACACTTTTGTTAGCACTCGTCAATAGTGAGTGCTAAATATTTTTGTGAAGATTTTGTGAACTTCTGTAATCCGTAAAAAAACGCTGCTGCCTCAGGAACGGCTTCAGCGTTTTCTTTTTCATCTTATCACTCCATATTTTTCTTTACGTGCGATCCTTACCGCAATTACAACATAAACCGCCGCCAGAACCCACACGCTCCCTTCAATTGCCAGTACCGGAATACCAAGCTTACCAAGAATTACAGCTGCCGCATCCAGTGCAAAGTGAAGGAAAATCGCCAGAAAATAGTATTTCCATTTGCATCTTCTTCCGGAAGCCGCATACCAGACAATTATGGAAAATGCAATCTGTGCCGCAACTGCTCCAATCCGCTCCACCGGACTAAGCAAAAACTGCCAGGATGGTGTTGTCACTAGCTGGTCGAGTGCCGCCTGCAGGGCTGTTCTGGATGCATCATTCAAAGGCTCCAGAAGCATTTGTGTCTGTCCTGCCCGAATCATCACTGCATAAATCAAATAATTGATCATCCCCACCGTAAGCAGCATCATTGCTTCAAATCCGCCGTGTCCTGCGCCATACATCAGCGCATTCTGCGGCTTTCTGTGTTCTTTTTTCATCAGAAACCGCATTGCCAGAAATCTGCCGGTTTCTTCAAACAGCCCGGCCATCAGACCGCCATATAATGCATACAGCCACAGGTTGTTCCGGATCACACCTCCAACTGACGATCCAAGCACTGCCTTATGTACCATCTGCTCCAGAATCAAAGCGAACACCAGCATCACAGCGCAGCCGATAAAAAATCCTTTTACAGACAGATGGTATTTTTTCTTAAAAAAAACCAGCAATCCGACAGGGATCAGAATTCCCAGTATCATATCAAAGACGATAAAAACGATTGATAATATAGAAATCATAATTCTCCTTTTGCATTCCGCTCAAAAATATCTCTTATTTGTATTCTATGTATTCCGGCTCATTAGGAATAATAATCGCTGCAATAATATAGGCAAGGATACCGCTGCCGCCCATCATGAGAAGAATCACCCATAATAATCGTACCAAGGTCGGATCAATATCAAAATAATCTGCAATGCCGCCGCATACACCCACAAGAACCTTTTCATTATTAGATTTATAAAGTCTTTTTTTCATCACTATTTTCCTCCCGTATAAACCTCGTTTTGTTTATTTCTTTTTTGTAAGCTTATTCTACAAAAAAACAAGGGATCATAATAGATGAATTTTACAGGTGAATGTGTCTATTTTATAGATAAAGTCTTCCAATTCGCCTTTAACAAATGCCATAATCTCTGCATATGAATGATTGTTTTTAACAAAAACTGAAGAAAATATTGTGTTTTTCATAAACTACAATTATAATTTTAATCATCTTATTATCTGCAAATATATTTACCCGGGCAGCCGGGGGACGTGCTCTCACCTGATCCGAGCCTGTCGGAAGGGGTGATTATTATGAGTACATATGAAGAATTTATGGTTATACTAACCGCTGGCATACTGATTGTTGCAATTTTGGAATATGTTCAACATAAGAAATAGCCGTCCCGCTCACTGGTAATGACTGGACGACTATCTCTTTAAGTCAATTTTAGTTATCTGCCAGGTCGGGTGACTGGCACTCACCTTCCGGCTGTCCTGTTAAGTATATTATATGCATTTTTCACAATGATGTCAAACTCAATTTCTAGATATTTCTATAAGGCGTTTTCCCCATACCGAATCTTCTATATTAACGTTTACCTCTTCCGTGAACTCCTTTATTCTTCATCCTCGGCATCCATGTTCACTTCAAGCTTATAATAAACATCAATATCTCGAATAATACCATCAATGTCGTCCCCATCCAATTCGCTCGTCCACTGCTGCAGCTCATTAATGGTTATATATTCTCAAAAATGTTCCTCATTCTTCATTGACTATTGGGGAGCACATTTCATTGCATATGTCACTTTTTGCTTCCCAATCTTATAGGAATTTGAGATTACTGCTAACCAAGACTCTCCAATACCGGACGCAGCGTATCAAAAACAGGCTTATATCCATTTGCGTACATGTGCATTCCTTCAATGGTGTATTCCTCTTTCAAATTTCCATTTTCATCCGTGATTCCCGCATTTACATCCAGATACGTCGCCCTGAGTTCTTCTGCCAGAGCAGCCACCGCTTTGTTCGCTTCGGAAATACGTGCATTTGTCCGGATTTTCAGAACCTCCTGCATAACAGGATCGTTTTTTGCCGCTGACGGATTCACCGGATAATAAGAAAGCAGATACAGCTTTGTATCCGGAAGATTTTTGCGGATTCCCTCTAAAATCCGGCGGTAATTCTCTATCAGCCCTTCACAGGTATAATCCACCTCATTCATGTCATTTGTGCCAATATTAATAAAAATATGTGCAGGCTTTAACGCATAAATGCAGGGCTCCATATTTTCCATCAATTCTGTTGTTGTGTAGCCGCCCACTCCACGGTTATAAATGGTCAGGGGAAGATTGAAATCCTGCAGAAACTCATAAATCGGAAACTGCTCCATCAGACTGGAGCCGGCAAAGAGAATCTGTCCCGGCTTTACAAATTGATTCAACCTCTTAAATCGTTCTATTTTATCCTGTTTTTCCATAAATTATGATTACCTCTTTTTCTTTTATTTGCTGTTTTTCGTCAGCTTTTTTACTGCTTCTCCATACGTTTTAATTCCGGAAGTACGATGCACAGCATGGTGATAAAGCAAAGGCTTCCTCCGATCACGTTGGACACCGGTTCTGCCAGAAAAACACCCTTTGTTCCCATATGCAGCGCATAGGGCATCAGATAGGTCAGCGGAACTACAATAAATACTTTGCGAAGCAGAGAGAAAAAGATTGCCTGCTTCTTTTTATTCAGTGATTTAAATACAGTCTGCCCGATATACTGCAGATCCATGAATATAAATGCCGCAAAATACTGTTTCAATGCAGGGACAGCATCGCGCATTAAAACCGCATCCGAACTGAAGATCCTGATCAGTGCTCCGGGTGCAAGAATAATAACACTCCACATTACAGCTGTATAGCCAAAAATCATAAGGCTCATCACGATACCTGCTTTTCGCACCCGCGACGGACTGCGCGCCCCGTAATTGTAGCTCAGAATAGGAGAAGTTCCCTCGTTCATGGCATAGATCGGAGTTTCCACCAGCTGCCGCACGCTGGAAACAATCGTCATAACCGATATATAAATATCTCCTCCTGTGACGGAAAGTACATTGTTGCAGCAAATCGTCACAAGACTGTTCGTCAGCTGCATAATAAAACCGGCCGTGCCCAGACTGACAATGTTTTTGGCATATCCAATGCATCCCGAAAGCTCGCCTTTTCGAAGAAAACGCACCTTCAGTTCTGCCTTTTTTGTAAGAAAGAACAGAACAAACACAGCAGACATGCACTGAGAAATCACAGTCGCAATTGCTGCTCCGCGCACACCAAACCCCAGACAAAAAATAAACAGGGGATCAAGCAAAAGATTCGTAACTGCTCCAATGGCAACAGAAAGCATTCCCACAGTAGAGTATCCCTGCGCATTAATAAAGGGATTCATACCCACGGCAATCATAGAGGGCAGTGTTCCGATCAGATAAATCATCATATAGGGATAAGCAAAAATCAGCGTTTCCTGTGAGGCTCCGAACAATACCAGAAGAGGACGGGCAAACAGGAAACCAAGCAGCATAAGAAGCACTGCGCTAAAGCAGAGCATGGAAAAAGAAGTATTCATGATGCGTACTGCTTCCTGCTCTCTCTTCTTTCCCCTTTGAATAGAAAACAGCGGCGCACCGCCGCTTCCGAAAAGATTTGCAAATGCGCTGATAATCACGATCAGCGGAAAACACAGTCCGACCGCCCCCAGTGCTGCCGTTCCCACTTCCGAAATACGTGCTATATATACACGGTCTACAATATTGTACAGCAGATTTAAAATCTGAGCGACCAGCATCGGAAGTGCCGCACCAAGGATATTTCCGGTTACTGTTCCATTCTCAAAATCAATTCGCTTCATTCTCACATTCATTCCTTTTCTTTTTTCCTTGCTTTTCAGTATAGCATAGGGCATTCTATATGTAAATTATGGCTTACTCTCTTCTTGTACAAAGGCCCCCCATATGCTAAAGTATATTTAAGAAACTATCTGCACAGCTACGAGGAAGGAGTATTTTTATGTATCAGGACAACAAGATTCTCATCGGTAAATCCGGTGAAGAAAACGTATATATTTACCCGCAAATGGCCAACCGCCACGGACTGATCGCAGGTGCCACAGGAACCGGCAAAACCGTCACTCTTAAAGTAATGGCCGAGTCCTTCAGCGACTGCGGTATCCCTGTATTTCTTGCAGATGCCAAGGGGGATCTGGCAGGTATGTGTAATGCAGGAGCCATGAATGACAATCTGCGCAGCCGAATAGGCAGCCTGGGCCTTGAAAATTTTGATTTCCATGGTTACCCTTCTGTTTTCTGGGATGTATACGGAAAAAAGGGAATGCCGCTTAGGACCACAATCTCTGAAATGGGTCCTCTTCTTCTCAGTCGTGTTATGGATCTTAACAACACACAGACAGATATTCTCACCGTTGTTTTTAAAATAGCCGATGACCAGAATCTTCTGCTGATAGATACAAAGGATCTTCGCTCTATGCTGCAGTATGTCGGTGAAAATGCCAAAGAATTTTCAATGGAATACGGAAATATTTCCAAACAGAGCCTGTCTGCCATTATCCGGTCCGTAGTAGCTCTGGAGGCTGAAGGGGGAGAGCAGTTTTTCGGAGAGCCTGCACTGGATATTCGCGACTGGCTTTGCACTGACTGTAACGGCAAGGGAAAAATCTCCATCCTGGACTGCCAGAAGCTTATGCAGAATCCTACCATGTATGCAACCTTTATGCTCTGGATGATTTCCGAACTCTTCGAAACTCTTCCGGAAGCCGGCGACTGTGCCAAACCAAAAATGATTTTCTTTTTTGATGAAGCACATATGCTTTTTGACCACGCACCGAAAGCTCTGCTGTCCAAAATCGAACAGGTGGTGAAGCTGATCCGATCCAAAGGTGTGGGAATCTTTTTCATCACCCAGAACCCCAGAGACATTCCTGACAGTGTTCTGGCTCAGCTGGGAAACAAAGTGCAGCACGCTCTCCGTGCCTATACGCCGGCAGAACAGAAAGCCGCCAAGGCTGCTGCCCTGTCCTTCCGGGAAAATCCTCAGTTTGATACATATGACACCCTCACCCAGCTTGGCATCGGAGAAGCTCTCATCTCTGTTCTGGATGAACAGGGAATCCCTACTATAGTAAAAAAATGCAAAATACTTCCCCCGCAGAGTCAGATGAATGTCCTTTCTGACGCTGACCGGGATCAGCAGATCAAAGGAAACCTGCTCTACAGCAAATACTGCCAGGCTATAGACAGAGATTCTGCATATGAATTCCTGCAGCGTAAATCCATAGAGGATCTGCAGGCCAAAGAAAAAGCGGAAGCAGAAGCCGCCGCACAAAAACAACGCGAGAAAGAAGAAGCTGCTGCTCAAAAACAGCACGAAAAAGAAGAAGCTGCTGCTCTTAAGAAAAAGGAACGTGAGGAAGCCGCTCAGATGAAACGCGCCAGAAGTGCTGTAACAAGAACCGCCTCTTCCGTTGCCGGAACCATTGGCCGTGAACTGGGCAATGAGGTAGGAAAAACCCTTGGAGGAAGTTTCGGCAAACGCCTCGGAGGGAACGTGGGGGCTTCACTGGGAAGAGGTATTTTAAATACACTTTTTAAATTATAACTGTACAGGAAAACCCCGGAAGCTGATTTCCGGGGTTTTCGGCTGCCCTGATATTAGTTAGAGATATTAAAAAAAAGAATAATCCCGTTTTTCAAGTTTTCCATTTTCATCATAGACTCCAATCCAAAACTGCATGGAAGACATGGTCTGCTCACTCAAATGCACCTCATACTTTTCATTTCCCAGATACCTGACCTCGCAGATGGACGCGCTGCCAGGCGCATTCGCCAGATCATAAGAGATATTCACATCAGGTTTGAGGACGTCACTGCCGTCCTCATCATTGTGATAATTCATAACATCAATTCCCAGAAGATTATCCTCTATATTACAATGAAGATTCAACCCCCATGAAAGATACTTATCAAAATCAAAGACTTCCGTCCGGGTAATCATGATCTGATCTTCAGACTGGTCAAATTCCAGCGACATATACTGAAATTCCTCATTCTCATCAATATACTGGAAATCTCCAAACCATTCCTCACCCATCACAGGAATGGTACAGCTTCCTGTTTCTTTCATCTCTTCAAACATGTTCTGAAAATCACATTGCTCATAAATCGTTTTCAGCTGACTGATGTCGAAATGAATGGAATCTAATAAACCTTCCTGCACTTCCTCTATCGTATCCGGGATTCCTCCGCACAGTTCCAGAAATTTTCCCGGAATTGGAGGAATATCGGAATCATCTGCTCTGGCAGGAAACGCCAATGCGAAACAGCAGAAAACCGCTGCCAATGTAATAAAACTGTTTTTTCTCATAATTACCTTCTCCGTTTTCTTTTAGTGTAACAGAATACTCAAAAAATCTCAAGCCTTATAATCTCTTTAAGCATTTTTCTTTCGATTGAATAATCCGGCGTCCGTGTCCCTGCTGTCCGGTGACAGGAAACCGCAAATCCGTTTTTTAGGGAACCACCATTCCGGTGATGGAAACCTTTATCATAAATCCTTTAGAATGTAATCATGCACCAGCTGGTGTAAATTC
>JAXFBD010000105.1:0-2629 GCA_034118545.1 Blautia sp. | reverse complement strand
AGCCACTGCACGGATCACATTTACCGCCAGCATCAGCAGTAAGCTGATGATCACAATAAAAATAATAACGGCAAACATCTTGTCAAATGAATATGCTTTTTTTACACGGGTCATATATACACCCAGTCCTTCAAATCCTCCAAGCCATTCTGAAACAACAGCTCCGACTACCGCATAGGTTGCGGAAATTTTCAGCCCGGAAAAGAAATGGGGCAGCGCCGAGGGAAATTTCAGATGCACAAAGATCTGTACCTTTGACGCTCCCATGGCCCGCATCAGGTTAACGGAATCCTGATCCACACTTTTATATCCGTCCAGAAGTCCCACTGCAATGGGAAAAAATGTAGTAATGACCACCAGCGTAATCTTCGGTGCCATACCAAATCCCATCCAGAGTACCAGAAGAGGAGCAATAGCTATGGTCGGTATAGTCTGTGTGATGATCATAATCGGATAAAAGGCCCTGTTTAACACCAGGAAATGATCCATCAGTGTGGCCGAAATAAATGCCAGCAGGATTCCGATACTCAGACCATAAAATGCTTCCTGCAGCGTAATGCAGGCATGCATCCATATGATATCCCTGTCTCCCACCAGTGCACGGATTACGGCAATGGGGGACGGCAGCATATACGCCGGAACGATTCCCAGCTCAGACAGCGCCAGCCACAGCAGAAAAATCAGTGCCAGCGCAGCCGCCGCGGGAAGCTTACTGGTGATGTTTGGTAACTTTTTTCTCAATTGTCAGCACATCTCCTTCAGGTTTATAAGAGATTTTTACGTAAGTATTCATAGCTTTACATCCTGCTTTTGCAGCTACGATCTGACAGTTCTTTACGATTTCCATAAGCTGATCATAATCACCCTCAATGGAAGTTTCACAGGGTCCCACATAATAATTCAGACCTGTAGAACGAATGTAATCAATTACCTCATCTACAATACGAATCACTTCCTCTTCATCCTGTACATTTGGCAGCACCTGAATTGCAACACTTGCGTTCATTTTTGTTTCCTCCTTAATTACGTTTTATTCGTGATGTAACAGCAAAGAAAAAGCCTGCATTGAAAAATGCAGGCGAAATCATCATCTTCTGTAAACGCTTCCTACACTGGCATTATCCAACAGGTTCTTAGGGTCTGAGGCTTACCTCACTCTCAGCTTCTCACTGAAGCTCCCCTGCATTACATCTATAAATTTATATATAGTATATACGTGTTATTCATAAGTTTCAAGTATGGAATTCAATTTTTATTCCGGATTTTTATTTCGAACTTTTCTCCAGCGAAAAAGTCATTTCATGCCACAGCTCTCCTCCCCATGCAGAATCGGACACGCCCTGATCTGAAAATCCCATTTTCTTATACAGCTCCACGTTTGCCGGCACACAGGTCAGCACTGCTGCCTTTCTTTTTGTTCCCATCTGCCCTTTAAGCAGCTCTTCCATCAGTGCCCGGGCAATTCCCTGTCTTTGATATTCCGGCAGTACAGCCAGACTGAGGATCATCATATATTTCCCCTCCGGATTATGAAGACTGGTTTCAGTAAAAAAGTCATCCCGCAAATGATGTTCATCCGTTGCAATTGCAGTAATAAATCCTACCATTTCTCCGTTATCTTTATCTGTTGCCGTCATGAACAATTCCGGTGCCAGTCGCACCCGCTCCTTCATAATCGGCAATGTACATGCCTCATTAGCAGGAAAACAGGCTGTCTCCACCGCTGTAGCTGCCTCTGCCTCATCCGCATGTACATTACGGTATTCTATATCAAAACTTTTCTTACAGCATTTCATTTTAATTGCTACCTTCCTTTTTACATTACTGCATTTTACTTTATCATTTCCAAAGTTTTTCTTCAACAGAATTTATTGTTTTGTTTTTCTGTTTTGTTTTTTCCTCATAAAAACAGACCGGGGGCTGCCGCATAATTCATACGGCAGCCTCCGGCTGTTTTCTATCATGAGGGCATCATGATCTTATTATCCTTCAATTGAAATATAATGATTCTGTTCCTCTACAGCTTTCTTATCCTCTCTCGGTAAAGTAAAGCTCAGAATTCCATTTTCGTACTTTGGGTGAACATCACTTTCTTTCACATTCTTTCCTACATAGAAGCTGCGGCTCATGCCACCGGCATAACGCTCACGTCTTACATATTTACCTTCTTTATCCTGCTCATCCTTATCAAGCCCCTTGGCAGCGCTGACTGTCAGATAGCCATCCTTCAGCTGGACTTTGATTTCATCCTTTTTAAAGCCCGGAAGATCGATATCAACTTCATAAGAAGAATCTTTTTCTTTTACATCTGTTTTCATCAGGTTCTTCGCATTTTTTCCGTATAATACTTTATCTACATCCGGAAAATCAAAACCTTCCATAAAATCATCAAATAAACTTTCTCCAAAAATACTAGGCATCAACATAAGTCATCGCTCCTTTTTTTAATTATGCTTTTTAACCTGTTTCTCTGGAACGGGGATTGGGATACTCATAAAACTTTTTTCCTGTTCTCTTTTTGTTCCCTTCTTTTGTTCTATGTGTAATATAACACATAAATTAGCACTCGTCAATAGGGAGTGCTAATAAAATTTGTGAAGATTTTGTGAACAGAAATTATCTGGATGAC
>JAXFBD010000104.1:0-2010 GCA_034118545.1 Blautia sp. | reverse complement strand
AAAGGTTTCAGTTGTAATACCCGTATGTAACGTGGCACCTTATCTGGAAAGGTGTCTTGACAGTATGCTTGGACAGACATTAAAAGAAATAGAGTATATTTGTGTAGATGACTGTTCCACAGATGGTTGTGTGGAAATATTAAAGAAATACGAGAAAAAAGATTCTCGTATGAAAGTAATTTACCACAATACAAACCAGAGTACTTCTCAGAGCAGAAAGGATGGAGTGCTTGCGTCTACAGGAAAATATGTTATGTTTCTGGACAGTGATGATGTGCTTCGACCTGAAGCGTGCCAATGTGCATACGAGGCTATTTCTTCCAAAGGTGTGGATGTGGTTCATTTCGGGACAAAGGTCGTTAACTGCGGAGGTGTTCCGGAAGCACGTATCACAATGAATGAGAAATTACTGGAGCCTTACAGCGGTACTTTAAAAAACAGAAGTCTGGTTAAAGCGTGCTGGGAAGAGGGACTTTTTGGGTACACTCTCTGGAACAAGATTTATGATGGCGAACTTTGCCGGAAGGCTTTTGGACAGGTGGAGGATGGCTCATTTCCCAAGGCACAGGATCTTTATGCGGAGTTTCTGCTTTTGTACTATGCCCGGTCATATGCAGGAATTGAGAAGGTATTATATGAATACAGTCTGGGGGTAGGAGTCACAGGAGGAAATGTTCTTTCTCTTGAAAAATATAAAATTTTTCTGACAGAGTATCGGGTTTGGGCTGCTATCGACAGATTCATGCAGGACAAACCTGAAAAAGAAGAATATCAGAAAATTGTAGATGGCATTTATCTTAGATTAATAAAAGAATGTGTGAATAAATGGTTAAATGATGTAGCCGTAGATTTCCGCTCGGAAGCATTTGACAGTCTTATAGAAATGTGGGGACTGGAAGCGGTGATGGAATGTCTCACAAAGTTCTATTATTACCGTCGAAGCTTTATTGCAGAAAAAATGCAGAACCTGGAATTTTTTCAGTACAAAAAAAGAACTGAAAAAAAGCAAAAAACAATCGCGTTATATTATCATTCTATTCGGAATGGAGGTGCACAGCGTGTAGTAGCGCAGCTGTGTAATATACTGGCAGAATTGAAGAATCCTCAGGGAGAGTTGCGGTATAGAGTTGTGTTGGTTACGGACGAGTTAGAAGAGGAAGAGGTGGCAGAAGCAGAATATCCTCTGAACAATATAATCCGGAGAGAATATCTTCCTCATTTTAAACAGGCTGTTAAAGAAGATTACAAAGAAAGGTATAAAAAATGGGAACAGATTATTTCCGAACATGATGTGGATGCTGTGATCAGCAGTGCGTGGGTTGCGCCAAGCAGCATATGGGATATGCTTGCCATAAAAGGACAGCCGTCAAAGCCTGCATATATAGTCCATTGTCACAGCTTTAGCTGTGTCCCGTTTACTTTTGTAAATGATACAGGGGCAGAATTATCATATCGTTTTCAGATCTGTGATGGTGTTATTACATTGTCGGAATGTGATGTACGATTTGTGGAAACTTTTTCGAAGCATGTAAAGTGTATTCCCAACCCTCTGGCTTTTTCTCTGGAAAGTGTTGAAAAAAGTAAATGTGAAGAAAATGCCATTATGTGGTGCGGAAGAATTTCTCATGAAAAACATGTGATGGACACTATCTGGATGATGAAGCATCTTGTAAAAAAAATTCCGGATGCGAAATTGTATATTGTGGGAAGCGGCAAAGAAGAGATGGAAGAACATATGAAAACTCAGATTCATCAACTGGGATTGTCTGATCATATTGAAATGGCAGGATTCCAGGAGGATGTAGGGCCATTTTACAAAAAAGCATCTGTTGTGCTTTCCACATCGGAGTACGAAGGCTTCTCGCTGGTTATTGCAGAAGCTTTTGCTCACGGCGTTCCGGTAGTATGTTATGATATGCCCTGGCTTCCCTTTGTGCAGGATGGAAGAGGCATAATAACTGTAAATCAGCAGCGATACGATCTTATGGCAGAAAAAGTGGCACAATTGCT
>JAXFBD010000103.1:0-3230 GCA_034118545.1 Blautia sp. | reverse complement strand
GGAACAGGGGGAATGAAAATTGCAAAAAGGAAAAAAACTGGCGAAACTTTTAATTCTTGTTCTTGCATTGGCACTGGTTCCTGTAATAACAGCGCCTGCGAAAACAGTCAGTGCACAGACGGTGAGTAAATCTACAGGCAGGGTTCTGAATGGCTGGGTGATTTCTGGTGGAAATCGCTATTATTACAGAAACGGGAAGAAGGTAACCGGCTGGCAGGAAATTGGCGGTTACAGGTTTTATTTTAACAGCCAGGGTCAGGCTATGAAAGGCTGGGTAGTACTTAGTGGATATAGATATTATCTGAATCAGTATGGTCGTGCCATGACTGGATGGATTACTCTTGATGGTCTGAGGTTTTATTTGAATTCTTATGGTCGTGCACTGACAGGTTGGCAGAAAATCGGTAGTTACAGATATTATCTGAATCAGTACGGCCGCGCACTGACAGGCTGGCAGACCATAAGCGGTTATAGATTTTATTTTGACTCAATGGGGCGTGCAGCGACAGGAACCCGAACTATGAATGGTATAACATATACTTTTAACAGTTATGGAAGGGTGATTGGAACATCAGATCCGGTCATATATCGTGCAGCTGTGATTGGTGAAGCGGATTACCAGTATGCGACGAAGCTTTCTGCGTGTAAATATGATGCATATGCAATGAAACGTGTTTTGGAAAAAACAGGGTACACAACTGTAAAGAGCGGTATTGATTTTACGAAGAGCCAGATTTATAATCTGATTCATCATACTTTTAAACCGGCAAATTATAATGATGTTTCTTTCTTTTATTACAGCGGACATGGTGCGAATGACGGTTCTCTTTACACAGTTGACGGGGATTTCATTTCTACGAGCACATTGGCAGGCTGGCTGAAGCAAATTCCGGGAACAGTAATTGTAATGCTTGACAGCTGTTTTAGTGGTACTGTTATTAACAAAGACAATAACGGAGTTATTACTGTGCATAGTGCAAAGGAATTCAATGACAGTGTAATCAATGCATTTGAGAAATATAATACGGTTAATAAGTCTGGTGAGATGTGTACGAGTAAATTCCAGGTACTCACAGCATGTAAAATGACGCAGACATCCAGTTGTTACAGTACTTACAGTATTTTTACAGAAAAATTAATCAGCGGTGCAGGATATGCTTATGCAACCGGCAATAAACTTTCCAGTGCACCGGCAGATTACGACAGCAATAAGATACTTTCTCTTTATGAGTGCTGGAGATATACCTATTTTAATATTTATGGACAGGATGCGCAGTGCTATCCGAGTAACAGCAGTTTTAAGGTATTCCAGAGATATTGATGTAAAATAAAAACATAATATAGTGGCTGTCGGACAGCCTGAAACAGGAGCCAGTGTGATTCGGAAAGATACACTGGCTCCTGAAAATTTATAGATATCAAACGGATTTACAACAAAAAGCGACTGTGTTAATATGAGAAATATAAAATATCAGGGGGAATGGATAATGAAAGTTTCTGTGATCATACCTGTTTATAATGGAGAAGAGTACCTTCGTCAATGTCTGGACAGCGTAGTCAGTCAGACGTTAAAAGATATAGAAATCATATGTGTGGATGATGGTTCCACAGATTCATCACTGGATATTCTGAAAGAATATCAGGAGAAGGATTCGCGTTTCAGATATTACTGCCAGCAGAATCTCTATGCAGGAATCGCAAGAAATCTTGGAAAATCCCATGCGTCAGGGGAGTATCTGGTGTTCTGGGATTGTGATGATTTCTTCGAACCGGAAGCATTGGAATGCCTGTATAACAGGGCAAAAGAGACAGATGCCGATATTTGCGTCTGCGGTGCCAACCGGTATTTTAATGATACAGGGAAAACCGTGCCCCATCCGGGTTATCTGAAAACAGACAAGATTCCGGAGGAAGATACCTTTAACCGGGATACGAATCCGTATATTCTGAATTTTACAACGGCAGTGCCCTGGAACAAAATATTCCGCCGCAGCTTTGTGGAAAGGGAAAAATTGGATTTTCAGGGTGTGCGTAATGGAAATGATATATATTTTGTATCTACAGCGCTCTGTCTGGCAGACAGAGTGTCTGTTGTGGACAAAGCTTTGGTGAATTACAGAGTAAACAGAGGACAGAGTCTGGTGGGATCCCTCTCAAAATCACCGTTGACGCCTCTGAAAGCCTGGGCGGCTGTTGCGGAGGAACTGGAAAAAAGGAATGCGCTTCCGGAACAGAGCTTTGTGAACCGAATGCTGGCCAGTGCAGTCTTATCTTTGTTCCAGAATGTTCATGACTGGATTGCCTTCTGTACCATTATGGATTATCTGAAGCAAGAAGGTTTCCGGAAACTTCATCTTGAACAGGAGCATCCACAGGAGTATTATTTTGTCGCCTGGCATAAAGAGCTTGCAGAGATGATGCTGGCAGGACAGCCGGAAGAGCTGGCTGTTTTCCTGTTAAATCGGGCATGTGAGCGTTCCAACAAGGCTTCCGGAGATCTGCACCTCACAAAGAAAAAACTGGAAGAATCCAGAAGGAAAAACAAAGAAAAAAATGATGAGATAAAAAGACTGAAAAAAGAACTGGAAAAGCAGAAAAAACAGGAAGAAAAATTGGAAAAAGAAAATATGCAGCTTAAGCAGTCTGCAGCTTACAAAGTTGGAAGCGGCATCGTCTGGCTGCCCCAAAAAGTCAAACATTTATTTAAATAAAAAAATATGTTATAATACTAAGTTAGAATTATGAAGAAAAGGTAAAGAAGATTAGAAAGAGAGAATATTTATGAAAATTGCAGTTGCAGGAACCGGTTATGTGGGGCTTTCCAATGCAGTCCTTTTGTCCCAGAATAATGAGGTATATGCTGTGGATGTGATTCCGGAAAAAGTGGATATGATAAATTCCGGTAAATCACCTATTGTGGATAAAGAAATCCAAGAATATCTAAAGGAAAAGAAGTTAAATCTGACGGCGACACTGGACGGAGAACAGGCATATAAGGATGCAGATTTTATTATTATCTCCACACCGACGAATTATGATCCGAAAAAGAATTATTTCGACACATCTTCTGTGGAGGCGGTGATCGAACTGGTTCTGAAGGTGAATAAGGATGCGGTTATGGTAATCAAATCTACTGTTCCGGTGGGATACACCAAGTCTGTCACAGAGAAATATGGTACACAGAATATTCTGTTTTCTCCGGAATTTCTCCGGGAAGGACGGGCACTTTA
>JAXFBD010000102.1:0-46428 GCA_034118545.1 Blautia sp. | reverse complement strand
CAGTACACTGAAGACCTTCCGGGACGAGTATATGGAGCATATCGTGGATAAGAAATGCCGTGCCCATGTGTGTAAGGCGCTGCAGGCATACGTGATCGACCCGGAGAAATGCAAGGGCTGTACCAAGTGTGCAAGGAACTGTCCGGTGGGAGCGATCACCGGGAACAAGAAAGAGGCGCACAGCATAGATGCGTCCAAATGTATCAAGTGCGGTACATGTATGGAGAACTGCAGCTTCGGAGCGATCAGTGTGCAGTAGAGGAGGAAGATAAATGATCAATTTGACAATAGATGGAATCCCTGTCCAGGCGGAAAAAGGGACCACCATACTGACGGCGGCAGAGAGCGCCGGGATAAAAATCCCCACCCTCTGCTATATCAAGGGGCTTCTGCCGGACGGCTCCTGCCGGATGTGTGTGGTGGAGGTAGAGAATAACGGCCGGAAGAAGATGGATACGGCATGTACCCTGCAGGTATCAGAAGGGGACAATGTATATACCATGTCAGAGGCAGTAGTGGAAGCGAGAAGAGGGATCTTGGACCTGCTGCTTTCCGATCACAGAGTGCACTGCTTCTCCTGTGAGTCCAATGGCCATTGTAAGCTTCAGGATCTTTGCATTGAATATGGCATAGAAGAAACCAGCTATAACTGCGGCAGAAGGGAACCGGAGATCGACGATTCCAATGAATTCTTCAGCTATGACCCAAGTATCTGTATCCTCTGCCACAGATGTGTAAACACCTGTAATGAGATCGTGGGAAGGGGAGCCATCGGAACACTGGAGAGAGGTTTCCAGTCCGTGATCGGAGCAGGCGGCGGAAAGCTTTGGGCTGAAGGAATCTGTGAATCCTGCGGAAACTGTGTACAGGCCTGTCCGACAGGTGCGCTGTCCATGAAGCGCAGGAAAAATTACCGTGAATGGCAGATCAAACGTGTGCGTACCACCTGTCCGCACTGTGCAACTGGCTGCCAGATGGATCTTATTGTAAAGGATAACAAAATTGTGGATGTGGAAGGTGCAGACGGACCATCCAACAATGGACTTCTCTGCGTGAAAGGACGCAGCGGTTCCTTTGACTTTGTGGATTCCAAAGAAAGAATCCGCCATCCGCTGATCAAGAATAAAGAAACAGGTGAATTTGAGCAGGCTACCTGGGATGAGGCACTTGACCTGGTTGCTTCCAGATTCACAGAGATCAAAAATAATTACGGAGGTGAGGCGCTGGCCGGTTTTGCCTGCTCACGTTCTACCAATGAGGACATTTATATGCTTCAGAAAATGGTAAGAACAGCGTTTGGCAGCAATAATACCGATAACTGCGCGCGCGTTTGACATGCTCCTACTGTTGCCGGGTTGGCAACCACATTAGGCTCTGGAGCCATGACAAATACCATTCGTGATATTACACGTGAGTCCGACGCAATTATGCTTGTGGGCTCAAATCCCGAACATGCACATCCGGTTCTCGGAATGCAGCTTCGTCAGGCAGTAGCAAGAGGCGCCAAACTGATCGTTGTGGATCCTCGTGATATTGACCTTGCTAAAAAAGCAGAAGTACATCTGAAACTGAAACCGGGCACCAACGTTGCGTTTGCAAACGGTATGATGCACATTTTCATCGAAGAAGACCTGATCGATCACAAATTCATTGAAGAGCGGACAGAGAACTTTGAAGCCATGAAGGAAATGGTGAAGGATTACACACCGGAAAAAGTAGCCGAAATCTGCAATATTGATGCGGATGATCTGCGTAAGGCAGCAAGAATCTATGCAAAAGCAGATAAGGCTCCGATTATGTACTGCCTTGGTGTTACAGAACATCATACCGGTACGGAAGGTGTTATGTCCCTGTCTAATATGGCAATGATGGTGGGCAAGATCGGACGTCCGGGCTGTGGAGTAAATCCTATCCGCGGACAGAACAACGTACAGGGTGCATGTGATATGGGTGCATCCCCCAACCAGTTCTCCGGTTATCAGAACATTGACAAACCAGGTGTTGTGGAGAAATTTGAAGAAGCCTGGGGAACAAAACTGAATCCGAAGGTGGGTACAAAAGCAACTGACTGCTTCCCGAAGATGATTTCCGGTGAAGTAAAGGGTCTGTTTATATTTGGTGAGGATCCGGTCCGTACCGATCCGAACACAAAACATGTTATCAAGGCACTGCAGTCTCTGGATTTCTTTGTTATTGACGAACTGTTTATGACAGAAACAGCAAAGCTGGCAGACGTAATTCTTCCGGGGCGTTCTTTTGCAGAAAAAGAGGGTACCTTTACCAATACAGAGCGTCGTGTACAGCGTGTAAGAAAAGCTGTTGAAATCAGCGGAGAGACAAGACCGGATACATGGATCTTTACAGAGATCATGAATCGTATGGGTTATCCGCAGCCCCATCTTACACCGGCTCAGATCATGGATGAGATCGCTTCCGTGACACCGTCCTTTGGCGGAATCAGCCATGAACGTCTGGACAGCGAAGAAGTGAACGGACAGGGACTCCAGTGGCCATGTCCTGCTAAGGATCATCCGGGAACGCCGATCATGCATGTGGGTAAATTTGCAAGAGGTCTGGGATATTTCCGTCCGGCTGCATACATTCCTTCAAGAGAGCTTCCGGATGAAGAGTACCCGCTGCTGATGATGACAGGACGTATCCTGTATCACTATAATGCCTGTGCAATGACTGACAAGACAGAAGGAATCAACAGAATTGCAGGTGAATCCTTTATCGAGATCCATACAGATGATGCGAAGGCTCTTGGAATTGAGGATGGAGAAAAAGTACGTGTATCTTCACGCAGAGGCTCCATTGAGAGTACGGCGCACGTTTCCGGTAAGACCAATAAGGGCGAATGCTGGATGCCGTTCCATTATATTGAAGGTGGTGCAAACTGGCTGACCAGTGATGCGCTGGATTCCATTTCCAGTACACCGGAATATAAAGTCTGTGCGGTTAAGGTAGAAAAACTGTAATAGAAATGAAAAGATAATAACAGGACAGGGTAAAGTCTTTGCGGCTTTTCCCTGTCTTGTTATTTCGGGGTAAATGGGATATAATAGGCATACCAGAAACAGGAGAGAAAAAGGATTATATGAATAAAAATATGATTTACAGATGCCTTCCTGACGGAAAATCCCTGCTGGAGGATCCTGTGCTGCAGCCTGTTATTGAGAATTATGGAAGAGAATCCGTAAAGGAGGTTATCCATCTTGAGCTTGATAAGCTGCGCAGCCGTATAAAGAGTCTGCCGGAAGAAGAGGAGTTTTTGTTTTGCCGGGAGGAACTGATCAGAGCAGTTGCAGAGAATGCCAAAAAACGAAGCAGTCCCAGAATGAAAATGGTGATCAACGGAACTGGAACCATCCTTCATACAAATCTGGGAAGGGCTCCCATCGGTGAAAAACATCTTGAAAATGCGGCAAAAGCAGTTTCTCATTACAGCAATCTGGAATTTGATCTGGAAACGGGAAAGAGGGGAGAAAGATATTCTCACTTCGAGGAGCTTCTGTGCCGGATTACAGGGGCAGAGGCAACCATGGCTGTAAACAATAATGCATCTGCGGTGCTGCTGATTTTAAGCGCCCTTGCAAAAGGGGGAGAGGTTCTCGTATCACGGGGAGAGCTGGTGGAGATCGGCGGCAAGTTCAGAGTACCGGATGTGATGGAACAAAGCGGAGCGATTTTAAGGGAAGTGGGAACCACCAATAAGACACATCCGGAAGACTATGAACATGCTCTTGGAGATAATACAAAGGCAATAATGAAGGTACACACCAGCAATTACCGGATACTTGGATTTACCCATTCTGTGGAGGTAGAGGATCTGGCTCCAATTGCGGCACAAAGAGGCATTCCTCTGATAGAGGATCTGGGCAGCGGGGCTTTTATTGATTTTGCAAAATATGGTCTTGCAAGAGAGCCGCTGGTTCAGGAAGCTGTAAAAAAAGGAGCGGATATCGTGTGCTTCAGCGGAGATAAATTATTCGGAGGACCGCAGGCAGGTATTCTTGTGGGAAAGAAGGAATATATCACAAAAATCAAGAAACATCCTCTTACAAGAGCTCTGCGCATCGACAAATTTACAGCGGCTGTGCTGGAACAGGTCCTGCTGGAATACTTAAATGAAGATATGGCAATCCGGAATATTCCGGTTTTGCATATGATTACCGAATCCAGGGAAGAAGTCAGAAAACGTGGGGAAAAACTTCTGACACTTCTCAGACAGAAAAATTTTGCAGCTGAATTTCAGATAACGGAAAGCGTTGCCCAGTTTGGCGGCGGCGCGCTTCCACTGGAGCAGATTCCCAGTTATGCGGTGACCATCCGCTGTGAGAATGTCCCGCCTTCTCTGCTGGGTGAAAGGCTTCGCGGCCTTACTGTACCGGTGATTTCCAGAATTGCAGAAGACAAAATACTGCTGGATATGCGGACAGTGTGGGATGATCAGACGGAAGTGATCGTCAGAGAGATGGAAGACGGTCATGTGTTTGGATAGAAGAGTGGATTAGGAGCAAAAAGGCATGAAGAATATTATTATCGGTACAGCCGGACATATTGATCATGGCAAAACAAGCCTGATCAAGGCCCTGACCGGAAGAAATACTGACCGCTGGAAAGAAGAACAGAAACGGGGTATCACCATCGATCTGGGTTTTACTTACTTTGATCTGCCGGGTGGAGAACGGGCGGGTATCATTGATGTTCCGGGACATGAAAAATTTATTCATAATATGGCTGCCGGAGTTGTGGGAATGGATCTGGTGCTTCTTGTGATCGCAGCAGATGAGGGAATCATGCCCCAGACACGGGAGCACATGGATATACTGAATCTTTTGGGAATCGAAAAAAGTATTGTGGTACTGAATAAATGTGATCTGGTGGAGGAAGAATGGCTGGAACTGGTGGAAGAAGAGATAAAGGAAGAGCTGCAGGGAACTTTTCTCAAAGATGCTCCCATTGTCAGAGTATCCTCGGTCACCAGAGAAGGACTGGATGATCTGGTGGAACAGATCGTGCGCATGACAAAAGATGAAGTAAGGGAAAAAGATGTGCAGACCATTCCAAGGCTTCCCATTGACAGGATTTTTACCATGGCAGGCTTTGGAACTGTTGTGACAGGGACTCTGGTGTCCGGCTCCATTTCCAGAGAGGATACGCTTCAGCTTTATCCGGAAGGACAGGAATGTAAGATCCGCGGAATACAGGTCTATGGCGAAGAAAGAGAAGAGTGCCGGGCCGGACAGCGTGTGGCCATTAATATTTCCAATATCAAAAAAAATCAGATTAAGCGCGGCTGTGTTCTGGCACCTGTAAACAGCATGAAAAAAACCACACTTCTGGATGTTAAGCTTGTGATGCTGGATTCTTCAGAGAGAATTCTGGAGAACAGAAGCCGTCTTCATCTCTTTACGGGAACCAGCGAGGTTTTGTGCCGGGCAGTCCTTTTGGATAAGGAAGAGCTGGCACCGGGAGACAGCGGCTATGTGCAGCTTCGTCTTGAGGAAGAAATCGCAGTGCGCCGGGGAGACCGCTTTGTGGTCCGTTTTTATTCTCCCATGGAAACCATCGGTGGAGGCGTGATCCTGGAGCCGAACCCCAGAATAAAAAAGCGGTTTCGCAAAGAAGCAATAGAGGAGTTAAAAAGAAAAGAGGCAGGCTCCTCTGCTGATGTGCTGGAGCTTCACGTAAAGGCACATAACGATACCATGATCACAGCGGCAGAGTTGGCAAAGCTTACGGCGCTGTCGGAAAAAGAGGTGGAGGAAGATCTGGCATCCCTGCGGGAAAGCGGTCTTGTATATACCTTCCCCATGAAAAAGGATACGTATGTCTGGCATGTTTCCGGGGAAATGGTGGCAGAGCATATGCTCCTTCGGGAACTGAAGGCATATGAGGAGAAATATCCCTATCGCAGGGGAATGAAAAAAGCAGAAGTCCAGATGAGCTTTTTTAAGAAAATGAAACCCAACGTTTTTGGAAAAGCAGTGGAGTTTCTGGAAGAAACAGGAAAAATAATAAGAACAGAAGAATATCTTTCAACGGCAGATTTCTCGGTGAGGCAGGATGAGACTTACGAAAAAGTCCGTTCACAGCTTCTGGGAGCACTGGAAAAGGCAGGATATGATTTTATACGTTTCTCAGAGATTCCCTGTGAAGGAGTCTCGCCGGATATCAAGGAGGATATTTTTGATCTGATCAGAGAGGAAGGTCTTGTGGTAAAGCTGGGAGAAGATCTTTATACGCTCAGCGATTATATGGAGAAAGCAAAAGAAATTATTCTTGAGAAACTGCATGAAAATCCTGTGATCACTATCGGGGAGGTACGTGATATTTTTGAAACCAGCAGAAAAAGCGCACGTCCTATCCTGGATTATATGGATAGCATGAAAATTACAAGAAAAGCAGGTGCGGAAAGTGAACGGGTAGCATACAGCCATCATTAATTCATAAAATCTATAAAAAATCAGTCATTTATTGATTTTTCTTGCAAATAAAAAATCAATATGATAGAATCTATGGAGTGAATATATGTAGGCAGAAAGGTAACTGGTGTGCCTCCTGGTCTTCAAAACCAGTGTTGGGCGTTAGGAGCGTCCTGGGTGGGTTCGATTCCCACATGTCTACGCCAGAAGAAATAAAAGGCACATGCCTGTTCTACAGGATGCCGCACCAGCGTGGACGCAGTGCGGCATCTTTTTTCGTATCTGAAGTAAAAAAATAGGGAGAAAAAGAAAAATGATAAATATATTCAATATGGTTTACCAGGTGCTGTGGGGAAATCTGTTTACGATTCCTCTTCCGGGCGGAAGTTCCCTGGGAATTTCTCTGCTGATCTGTATTTTAATTCCTTCGGGTATTTTCTTTACGGTAAAAACCAGATTCCTGCCATTTCGACTGTTTCCGGAGATGCTGCGGATTACAGCAGAAAAAAAGAATCCATCCGGAAAGAATTCCATTTCCGGCATTCAGGCTCTGATCGTGTCAACAGCTACCAGAGTGGGAATGGGAAATCTGGTAGGTGTGGTGGCTGCCATTTCTGCAGGAGGAGCAGGAGCTGTTTTCTGGATGTGGCTGATCGCACTGCTCAGTTCCTCCACAGCGTTTATTGAAGCCACACTGGCGCAGCTCCATCATGAGGAGGATCCTCTGTACGGCGGCTACAGAGGAGGACCTGCATATTATATCCACAATCTGTTTGTAAAAAAGGGAAGCTTAAAAAAGCGTTCTCTGATTGCAGTAATGTTTGCATTATCCGGTCTGATCTGCTGGTGTGGAATCAGTCAGGTAATCGGAAACTCTGTTTCTTCTGCGTTTGAAAATGCTTTTCAAATTCCACCTCTTTATACCACGATTGTACTGGTACTGGTAGCGGCTGTGATCGTTTTGCGGAAAAATGCCACAGTAAAGGTATTGGATGTGATCGTACCTTTTATGGCCGGAGTATACTTTTTACTTACCATCTTTATTATTGTAAAAAATGCCGGACAGCTTCCGGCGGTTTTTCAGCGTATATTTGAAGAAGCATTTGGAATCCGTCAGGCAGTGGCAGGCGGCTTTGGTGCTGTGCTTATGAACGGGGCAAAAAGAGGATTGTTTTCTAATGAGGCAGGTTCCGGTTCGGCACCCTGTGCGGCAGCGGCAGCAGACATTGATCACCCTGCTAAAGAGGGACTTCTCCAGGCATTGGGCGTGTTCATTGATACTCTGGTGATCTGCAGCTGCACGGCAATGATCATGCTGCTGGCGCCGGAAGGACTGACCGGCGGACTGGAGGGGATGAATCTTCTGCAGACAGCAATGCAGTATCATCTCGGAGAATTTGGTGTGGTGTTTATTGCGGCCATCCTCTGGCTGTTCAGCTTTTCCACATTTATTGGCGTTTTATTTTATGCCCGGTCCAATGTGGCCTATCTGTTTGGCGATAACTGGATTTCCCAGACACTTTACAAGATACTGGCTCTGATAATGCTTTTTATAGGAGGACTGGCAGCCTATACCTTTGTATGGGAACTGGGAGATATCGGTATCGGACTTATGACTGTTTTTAATATGATCGCACTATTCCCTCTGTCAGGGCAGGCTGTTGCATCTCTGAGGGATTATGAAAGGATAATGAAACAGAGAAAACAGGATATTACTTAAAGGAGAAAAACATGGAGAAATCTTATATGACAGGATTAACTGTGGAAGAGGCCATCGATTTACTGAAAGAAGGGATCAGACCGGTTAAGACAAGAACTGTGCCATTGACAGAGGCGGCAGACAGAATACTGGCACAGGACATTTACGCAGAGGAAAATATTCCTCCCTTTGACCGTTCTCCCTATGACGGGTATGCCTTTCGTTCTGAAGATATACGGCAGGCATCACCGGAGAATCCGGTCAGTCTGTCTGTGATCGAGGAGATTCCGGCAGGACATGCACCGCAGAAAACCATCGGGCAGGGCCAGGCAGCTAAAATTCTTACAGGTGCCCCTGTTCCGAAGGGAGCGGATGCGGTGGAAATGTTTGAAAAAACAGAATACACAAAGGAAACTGTAACCTTTACCCATTCTGTAAAATCAGGCAGCAATATCTGTCTGACAGGAGAGGACATCAAAAAGGGAAATCTTGTGGCAGCTGCAAATACACGGCTGACACCGGCAGTTCTGGGAATTCTGGCAGGCCTTGGCCAGAGCTTTGTGACCATTTATGAAAAGGTGAAGATCTCAATTATCAGCACTGGAGATGAACTGGTTCCAATAGATGCTCCTGTATTGCCCGGGAAAATCAGGAACAGCAGCAGCTTTATGCTGATGTCTCTATTAAACAGGTGGGGAATGGATGCATCTGTCTATGGCATTGTACCGGACGACAAAGACAGCATCGGAAAGGCAATTCGGGAATGTGCAGAAAAGTCGGATGTGGTCGTCACCACAGGCGGAGTTTCTGTGGGGGATTATGACATGATGCTGAAAACCCTGGAAGCTCTTCAGGCTAAGATCGCATTCTGGAAAGTAAAGATGAAACCGGGAATGGCATTTTTATCCGGCATATATAAAGACAAGCTGCTCCTTTGCCTTTCCGGAAATCCTTCTGCGGCTGCAGCGGCACTTCATATGGTGGGAAGGCCGGTGCTGCTTGCAAAGGCCGGCCTGGATTCAGCAGGAATGGTTCCATGTAAAGTGCGTTTGATGTCTCCTTTTCCCAAGAAAAGTCCAATGAGAAGGTTTATTCCGGGTATCCTGAGGATCCGGGACGGAGAGGCATGGCTGGATGCTTCTTTAAATCAGGCCAACGGTGTTTTAAGCAGCTGGCACGGATGCAATGTTATTGCAGATATAAAGCCCGGGACGAAAGCGTTGGAGGCAGGATGCCAGGTTGACGCGTTGTATATTGCGGAAATTTGAAATAAGACGGAAAAAAGGTATTTTGAAAGGCATTTTGCGGTGAGGAGGATCCATGGAACTAAAGGAGATGTCGGCTGCTGTCCTTACAGGAGGCAGAAGCAGCCGTATGGGAAATGATAAATCCAGACTGTTTTTTGATTCCAGACGTTTCCTGGAAAAACTGGTGGAAGAATGCAGGGGAGCAGGACAGGTTCTGGTTTCTGTAGACAACAAAGAAAAATACCAATGGCTCAAATCAGATATTTCCTTTGAAATGGCAGAGGATCAGATAAAAGGCTTTGGCCCGGTGGAGGGGATCTATCAGGCGCTGATGCACAGCAGATTTGAGGCATGCCTGGTGATAGCTGTGGATATGCCCTGCCTGACAGGTGAGTTTCTGGAATACCTGGCGAAGCAGTATCAGGGGGAGGATTGCCTTGTCCTTACCAGAAGGGGCCGATGGGAGCCGATGTGTGCTGTTTATAACCGGCGTATTTTGCCTGTGATAGAAAAAATGCGCAGGGAGAACAGAAGGAAAATCGGAATGATTTACGAAGAGGCAGAGGTGAGGGCTCTTCCGCTGGAAGCGTCCGGATTTGCAGAGGAATATGTGGACAATATCAATACCCCTGCCGATTATGGAAAGCTGAGAAATCATAATACGGAAATAAAAAGGCTGGAGGAGTTTTGCGGCACTGTGCTGGAAGAGGCACAGAAAAGCAATGTTCTGGTGTGCTATCTGGATGGACTTGGATACGAAATGTATCAGGAAGCAGATCATCAGTTTCCACTGAAAATGAAAAAGCTGTTTGATATCCGTCCGGCGCTGACTGTTGCTCCTCCTATTACAAATTCTGCAATGGCCACCATGCTCACCGGTCTTTCTCCACAGGAGCATGGTATTCTTTCCCACAGGGACAGAAAACTGAAAGTGCCCACCATTTTTTCGAAGTTGGGCGAAAATGCCCTTTTGTTAGAGGGGGATGCCAGTATACTTCATACGGAGATTATGCCGGTGCTTCATACCGGTGGGAATATGGATGAAAAGATTGCGGTGGATGTTAAAAAAGCTATTCTGGACAGAGTCCCGTTTATTTTTGCCCATTTTCATCAGATCGATGACTGTGCCCATGTCTGGGGACCTTACGGTAAGAAAACGGCAGAGCAGATTTTACAGATGGATGAGTGGCTGGCGCAGTTTGCCGACAGCTTTCGTGGAACCATGTTTGTGATCAGTGACCATGGTCTTTCTGAGAAAAAAGGAGAAGGTGTCCATGGGGAGGAGATGTCACCGGGAGAAGGAAATATTCAGGAAAGTCTGATTATCTGGGGAGAACGGCAATGTGGACAGAACTGACAGATACAATGAAAAAATTTCCGGAGAAATTTTCTGTTTGTGAAATTAAAATAGACGGAGGTTTCTGGAAGGGGTATAATATAAAAGAGTTATTTGATTCTGATATGTCCGGTCAGATCGTTTTTTGGGGGGAGGATGGGCAGATGGCAGCAGTTTCCGCAATGGAAGCTTTTGCATCAAAGGCTTATCTGATGTTTGAGAAGGATGGAAGGAATCTATATGAGGATCCCGGTACTTTTCGTCTTGTTTTTCCGGAGGAGAAATATCACAGACGGTGGTGCAGGGAAATCAGGAAATACATGATTCAGGGGGATTGAATTTGAAGGTTTTTACGGTCGTCGGTGTACGTAAATCGGGAAAAACTACGGTTGTTACAGAGCTTGTCGGTGCATTTCGCAGAATGGGCCTGAAGGTGGGAACCTCCAAAACCGTTTTTTGTCCCGGATTTTCCATGGATCAGCCCGGAAGCAACACCTGGAGGCACAGGGAAGCCGGGGCAGATTTCGTGTGTGTGAAGGCAAAGGGAGAGACAGATCTTCTGATGCCGGGAGGAAATGAGCAGGAGCTTTATAAGATGCTTTCGGCAGATGTGCTGATACTGGAAGGGGATTATGAGCTTCTGGTGCCCAGGGTGGTATGTGCTCATAAAGAGGAAGAAGCCGTGGAGCGCTGGAATGAATATACGGTAGCTCTTGCCGGAAGGCTGGGAAGTACGGTGGACAGTTTTCTGGGATGTCCGGCCTTTGATGTCAGAAAACGGGCAGACGAAATGGCAAGATGGCTTTGGAAGACTCTTCCGGAAACGGAATTTCCGGTGCAAAAAGGAGAGGTTCCCGGGGCTTCCAGTGCTTTTTGTCAGTGTGGATGTCATAAGGCAGAAAAAAAAGAAGAAAAGAAGTTATCCCGTCAGGAAAAAGAAGAGACGCTACAGGCTAATCCTGCCCATGAGGGAATGCACATCTTTCTTACGGGAGAAAAGGGAATCGGAAAAAGTACTTTGCTGAAAAAACTCAGACGAAGGCTTTCAGAGGATTACGGATACAGGGAAATCGGATACGAAACAAGAAAATTTCAGGCAGAAGGACAGGACAGAGGGTATTATTTTCACAGCCTGTGCCCGAAAAATATCTGGGAAAATGATTTTCCGGTGACCATCCGGGCTGGTGAGAAAAAGATGATGCCTGTCTGTGAAAGCTTCGAAAGTCTGGGGGTGGAAACCCTGAAGGAAGCACGTTCCATGAATATGGATCATCATACAGTTTTTATCGCAGATGAAATTGGAAAGGCAGAAAACAGGGCCACTCTGTTTCAGAAAGAGATGTTTCTCTGTCTGGACGAAATGCCGCTGGTTCTGGGAGTTCTGCAAAAGGGAAAGGGAATACTGGCTGCGGCGATTGCCGGACGGCCTGACGTGAAGATCTTTGAAGTAACAGAAAATAACAGGAATGAGCTGGAAAAGATAATTCTGGAGCAGCTGTTTCCTGTGGAGGAAATAAAGTAATATGAAAGATTCATTTGGAAGAGAGATAGAATATATGAGGATTTCCCTTACGGATCGGTGTAATCTGAGATGCTGTTACTGTATGCCTCATGATGTGGAATTTATTCCTCACGAATTCATTTTATCTTATGAGGAAATTCTGAGAATATGTTCTGTTGTAAAGGAACTGGGAATTAACCGTTTTAAGGTTACCGGGGGAGAGCCTCTTGTGAGAAAAGGGTGTGTGAATTTTATACGTTCTCTGAAAAACATGGATGGAGTGGAGCAGGTTACCATGACCACTAACGGAATGCTTTTGGGAGATTGTGTGGAAGAGCTGGAGGATATGGGACTGGATGGCGTAAATATCAGCCTGGATTCTCTGAACAGAGAACGTTTTCTGAAGATTACAGGCAGGGACGGGCTTTTGCAGGTGCTTCGTTCAGTGGAGCTTGCAGAGCAGGCGGGTATACATACAAAAATAAACTGTGTTCCGCTGAATGACCTGGATGAGCAGGAAATCGGAGAATTTCTGGAGATCAGCCGCTGCAGAAATGTGGATGTTCGTTTTATAGAGATGATGCCCATTGGTTTTGGAAAAGAATACAGCGGAATGGATCTGGAAAAGGTTAAAAAGGTTATAAAAAGTCTGTATCCTGATGGAGAAATGGTCACAAAACGTCTGGGTAACGGTCCGGCAAATTATTACCATCCCGGCGGGTTTAAAGGCAGCATCGGCTTTATCGAAGCAATCCACGGAAAATTCTGCGGAAACTGTAACCGGATCCGCCTTACTTCAGAAGGTTTTTTGAAAACCTGTCTGTATTATGATCATGGAACAGATTTGCGTAGGCTCCTTCGCGGAGGCGCTTCTGACGAAGAAATCAAAGAGATAATACGCAAGACCATTTACGCAAAGCCCAGGGAGCATGCGTTCGGAGAAAAAAAAGAAGGGGCAGAAAATCGAAAAATGTCCCAGATCGGAGGATAAAAATGGGTGAAGTAAAAGCTGTATGCACCAGCGAAGAAAAAGGAGTTCAGAAAAGAAATGTGGGGAAGGCGGAATTTGTTGTGGACTGGGGAATCCGGGGGGATGCCCATGCCGGTAACTGGCACCGTCAGGTAAGTCTTCTGTCGTATGATACTGTAGAGGAATTTAAAAAGCGGGGAGCTCAGGTGGTCCCGGGAGATTTTGGAGAAAATCTTCTGGTGGAGGGATTTGATTTCAAAGCTTTTCCGGTGGGAACAAAGTTCCGGTGCGGTGATGTATTGCTGGAAATGACCCAGATCGGTAAGAAATGTCATTCCCACTGTGAAATCTATAAGCAGGTGGGAGACTGCATCATGCCAAGAGAAGGTGTCTTTGCAGTGGTAAAAGAAGGCGGTACCATTTCCGCAGGCGATCAGCTTGTTCTTGCAGAGGAATAAGAGAAAGCTGTTCTATCAGGAGATCCTCTTTGCATATATTTTAGCAATTGGCTTTGGATTATGCAAAGGGGGTCTTTTTATGGCAAATTATCAGGTGTATCAGGATATACAGGCCCGTACAAATAATGAAATATACATAGGTGTGGTTGGCCCCGTCCGTACCGGAAAATCTACATTTGTCCGGCGTTTTATGGAACTGGTGGCACTGCCTCAGATGGACGAAAAGAAGCAGGCGGAGCTGCGGGATCAGCTCCCTGTAAGCGGTTCCGGAAAAACCATCACAACAGTGGAACCAAAGTTTATTCCCAGAGAGGCAGTTTCCGTCCGGTTTTATGAAAACCAGGCGGTAAAGGTGAAGCTTATTGACTGTGTGGGTTTTTTAATAAAAGATGCGGCAGGCCATATTGAAGAAGGAAAAGAAAGAATGGTAAAAACTCCCTGGTCACGGGAGGCGATTCCTTTTCCCGAGGCGGCAAGGCTTGGCACCGGCAAAGTGATCCGGGAGCATTCTACTATTGGAATCGTCATGACAACCGACGGATCTTTTGGAGAGCTGCCCAGGGAAAACTTTGTGGATGCGGAAAAACTGACCATAGAAGAGCTGAAAAAACAGGATAAGCCTTTTGTCGTTGTATTGAATACACAAGTGCCGTATAAAGAGGAAACGCGCATTCTGGCACGTCAGATGGAGGAACGGTATCAGGTGGCGGTTCTTCCGGTAAACTGCGAACAGCTTAAAATGGAAGATGTGAGCAGGATTCTGGAAAAAATCCTGTATGAATTTCCTGTCAGTGAAATCCGTTATTATGTTCCCAAATGGGTGGAAATGCTTTCCTGCGACCATGAACTGAAAGGACAGCTCCTTTCGCAGATTAAGGATCAGATGGGAAAGCTTGTGCATATCAGGGATATTTCCCCTTCTTCTGTGGAACTGTCAGGTCCCTACGTGCAGGATACCGTGCTTGAATCCGTCAGTCTTTCTGACGGCGTGATCAGAGTGCGGGTGCAGATTAACGAAGAGTACTATTATCAGCTTTTGAGCCAGATGAGCGGTATCCCCATGGAAAGCGAATATGATCTGATCCGGACAATGAAAGAGCTGGCTGCAATGAAGGAACAATACGTAAAAGTACAGTCGGCTCTGGAAGCTGTACGGGGAAATGGATATGGAATGGTAGTTCCGGAGCTTTCGGAGATTGTGATGGATACACCGCAGATCATTCATCAGGGAAACAAATACGGTGTGAAGATAAAGTCCCGGAGTCCTTCCATCCATATGATCCGGGCGAATATTGAGACGGAGATAGCACCTATTGTGGGAACTGAGCAGCAGGCGAAGGATCTGATCCAGTATATTGAAGAGAGCAGTTCCCGGGGAGAAAGCATCTGGGAGACAAATATTTTCGGGAAATCCATAGAACAGCTTGTACAGGACGGGATTCGGAATAAGCTGGCAGCCATCAGCGAGGAAAGTCAGAGCAAGCTTCAGGATACCATGCAGAAAATCGTTAATGACAGCAAAGGCGGGCTGGTGTGTATTATCATTTAGCATGTCTTATGGGGGCACTGGCAGGAGTCCTTTTTGGAAAGGGCTCCCATGTGCGGCAAAATCAATGGCGTGAGTGTTTTTTATGCTTCATCCATTCGGAAAGAAATTCCTGCTGTTCCCGGTCTGAAATTTCCTGGGACAGGGGATCATTTCCGGCTGCCAGACAGCAGAATAATACGATTATCTGTAACCCGAAAAATATTAACAAAAACAGGATCATAAGCTATCCCTCCTTCCGGAATAAAAAGATACTTTCAGTATCTGCCATTTTACAGGAGAATATACACCGGGCGGTAAAAAGCTGTCTGTACAGGAATATATTTCGTTGACAAGCGGATTATTCATACGTTATGATAATAAAGATGCCCCGATGCCAAAGTGCGCGTACGGCAAAAGGGCGATTCATCAAATACTGCGGAAAAATAAAAAAACGGAGGAATCAGGGTGAATCAGGAAAACAACAGGGCAATCCTCGTGGTAAGCTTTGGAACCAGTTATGAAAAAACACGAAAGGTTACCATTGATGCCATAGAAAAAGCAATCGAAGCAGCTTATCCCGAATACCGGGTATATCGGGCATGGACAAGCAGAAAGATCATTGCAAAACTGAAAAAGCAGGAGCATTTTCATGTTTTTACAATAACGGAAGCCATGGAACAGATGCTTCTTGACGGAATCCGTGAAGTGATCGTTCAGCCTACCCATATGCTCAATGGTTTTGAAAATGACACAATGAAGGAAGAGGTTCTGGCTTTCAAAGACCGGTTTGCTGCCATTGTATTCGGCAATCCTGTGCTGACAGATAAAAGTGACTGCAGAGCTGTGATCCGTGCTGTAGCGGAGGAGTTTTCTCCCCTGGATAAAAACACGGCACTTGTACTGATGGGACACGGGACTGCTCACAGTGCCAATTCTGTCTATGCCGAGCTTAATAAGCAGTTTAGGGAAGAGGGATTCTTAAATATCTTCCTCGGCACAGTGGAGGCATATCCGGGAATGGACATGCTTCTTGAAATGGTCAGAGAATATTCTCCCCGGAAAGTGATCCTTGCACCTTTTATGATCGTTGCAGGAGACCATGCCAAAAATGATATGGCAGGAACGGGAGAAGATTCCTGGGTGAATCAGTTTACAAAAGCCGGTTTTCATACAGAGCCGGTGCTGAAGGGTCTGGGTGAATATGAGGGAATCCGCCGCCTGCTGGTAGAGCATGTGGAGGAAGCTTCCGGTTCTCTGTAAATATAAAGATGAGCTGTCGCAGTTTGAATAATGCGACAGCTTCTTTTTTGCTGCGGGTTAATTCAGGTAACGATCATAGAAGCGCTTTTTTTCTTCCTCCACCTTCTGTACCAGAAGCTGGCGTTCATGGCGCAGCCGCTGGGTAATGGCTTTGTTACGGATCTGCATGGCAGGGAAGGCATCCAGAAGACGTCTGTGCAGGAAGGATTTGTCATGCAGGAAGCGGCGGATTTCCTTTGTGATTTCCTCTGTGTTATCACCGATCATTTTGTTGCCGGCAGTCCGGACAGCATTTGTGACAAAATGAGAGGTGACGACATCTGACGCAAGGATGCAGAGAAAGACAATGCATATGACATGAAGCAGTGTCGGGTTCATGTGATCCGCTGCGGAAAAAATGGCAGGTGCAAAAAACAGAGAAATAATATCACCGCCCAGACCGAAAAGAACCAGGTTTCCGATCCAGATACGTCCTTCAAGATTCATGGGACGGTGGCTGTAATCCCACCATCGGGCATGATAAACCTTCTCGAGAAACCAGCTTACAAAATATTCCAGTGCACCACAGAAAACAAAGCTGATAAAAAATGCATCAACGTATCCCGCATCTTCTCTGGAAAAAAGATGTACCATCATTGTGACAAGAACAGCACCTGCTCCATAGATGGGACAATAGGGGCCAATCAGAAATCCGCGGTTGATAAAACGGTGAAATTCTATGTATTTCAGAATAACTTCCATGCTCCATCCCAGGATGGAAAAGATCATAAACAGCAATACATACTGAAAAAACAGATGGGACAGGGTATGATTCATGCATTTACCTCCATAATAGCTTTATTTTAGTTTAGGCCACATTATAGCATTTTGATACAAAAAAGTACAGATAGTTTATTGATAAAAAGAATCATAAAAGCAAAAACAAAAAATCCGGAATATTCTATAGAAAAGGTATTTCAGGAGATTTGAGATGGAAGACAGGCAGCTGACGGGAAAGGGTGTAGGCGTTGCGGTTTTGGATACGGGAATATATCCTCACATGGATTTTGGAAACAGAATCACAGGATTTTATGATTTTGTGTCTTACCAGAAGCGCCCTTACGATGATAATGGGCACGGAACTCATGTTGCGGGAATTCTTGCGGGAGATGGGCATGCCTCAGGGGGAAAATACACAGGGATAGCACCGGGTGCTTCCATTGTGGCTTTAAAGGTTCTGGATCGTATGGGAAATGGCAGCAGAGATACACTTTTACAGGCTTTTTTATGGCTTGAAAGGCATGGGAGGGAATATGGCATCCGTATTGTGAATATTTCTGTGGGAACAACCTGTTCTTCTAAAAATCAGGATGACAGGCTGCTCAATGGAGTGGATGCTCTGTGGGATCAGGGGCTGGTGGTAGTGGCGGCTGCAGGAAACAAGGGTCCCTGTCCGGGAAGTATTACAGCACCGGGATGTTCAAAAAAAATCATTACTGTAGGTTCCAGTGATATGATAAACGGGAAGGAGGCTGTATCAGGGAGAGGCCCCACCTTTGAGTGCGTATTTAAGCCGGACATTGTGGCACCCGGGTACCGTATCACATCCTGTTCTTCCGGTTCCGCTGCAGGATATGGAATAAAAAGCGGAACATCCATGTCCACTCCCTTTGTTTCAGGTGCTATTGCCCTGCTTCTGGAAAAATATCCGGAAATGACGAACAGAGAAATCAAAATGCGGCTGAAAGAGTGTGCCGACGATATGGGGCTTCCTAAAAATCAGCAGGGATGGGGGAAATTTAACAGAAAAAGGTTTCTTACCATATAAATTGTTTGTGAAATTCCATGAATGTGATGTGCTAAAGCTCAAAAGCGTTGACGAATTGTGAAAATTTCGCTACAATACTAACTGGATGAGAGAGAAAATACTGACAGCTTAAAGAAAAAAGCTGCATGATGCCTTAAGGAGGAGATATTATGTCAAAAATTCAGATGCAGACACCGCTGGTGGAGATGGACGGAGATGAAATGACCCGCATTCTCTGGAAAATAATCAAGGATGAGCTTCTTATTCCCTATGTCGATTTAAAAACAGAATATTATGATCTTGGTCTGGAACATAGAAACGAAACAGACGACAAGGTAACGGTGGAATCCGCAGAAGCAACCAAAAAATATGGCGTTGCAGTAAAATGTGCAACGATTACTCCCAATCAGGCACGTATGAAGGAATACAATTTAAAAGAAATGTATAAAAGTCCCAACGGAACTATCCGTGCGATTCTGGACGGAACAGTTTTCCGTGCCCCCATTGTTGTAAAAGGAATTGAGCCCTGTGTAAAGAACTGGGTAAAACCAATCACTCTTGCCCGTCATGCGTATGGAGATATATATAAGAATACAGAGCTTTATATTGATAAGCCTGGAAAAGTGGAGCTGGTATATACCAGCGTGGACGGAGAAGAAAAAAGAGCACTCGTCCATGAATACAAAGAACCGGGTGTTGCAATGGGAATGCATAATATGGATGCATCCATAACAAGCTTTGCAAGAAGCTGCTTTAATTATGCGCTGGATACAAAACAGGACGTATGGTTCGGAGCAAAGGATACTATTTCCAAGACATATGATGCCCGCTTTAAAGCAATTTTCCAGAAGGTATATGATGAGGAGTTTAAAGAAAGATTTGAAGAGGCAGGGCTTACTTATTTCTTCAGCCTCATTGATGACATCGTAGCCCGTGTCATGAAAGCAGAGGGCGGCTTTATCTGGGCATGTAAGAATTATGACGGCGACGTAATGAGTGATATGGTATCCTCGGCCTTTGGTTCTCTTGCCATGATGACTTCTGTTCTCGTTTCTCCGGAAGGGTATTATGAGTATGAAGCAGCTCACGGTACGGTACAGAGACATTACTATCGTCATCTGGAAGGAAAGGAAACCTCCACAAACTCTGTGGCAACTATTTTTGCATGGACCGGCGCTCTGAGAAAGCGCGGTGAGATGGATGGAAACACGGAGCTTCAGGAGTTTGCGGATAAACTGGAAAAAGCAACAGTTGCCACCATTGAGAGCGGCAGAATGACAAAGGATCTTGCTCTTATCACAAGCCTGAAGGACGTTACTGTTCTGAACAGCAGAGATTTTATTCTTGCGGTGAAAGAGGAACTGGACAAGTTAATGTAAAAACAGCAAAAAAGACCGCGGAAGGATGGTTCATCCACTTTCCGCGGCTTTTTGTGTTAAAAGAAAAATACGGAATGCAATTGACACATTCTATGGAAATGATTATGATTATATAGAGTGCTCAGCGTACAAAATTACGTGTGAAAAAAAGCACAAAGGAGAAAATCAGATATGAACATTTCCATGATTGGAATTGACCATAATATGGCTCCTGTGGACATCCGTGCACTGTTTTCATTTACAAAGAAAAATGCAGGGATGGCCATGGAAGCACTGAAAAAACAAGATGGCATATATGGCTGTATAATTCTGTCCACATGTAACCGGCTGGAAATCTGGGCAAGTCTGGATGACGAGAAAGAGATTTCTTTGTATGACTGTCTGTGCCGCCTGAAAGGAATACGGGATTCTTCTTACAGAGAGTATTTTGTCTGTCGGAAGGATCGTGAAGCAGTGGAACATCTCTTTTATCTTACAAGCGGACTGAAATCACAGATTCTGGGAGAAGATCAGATTCTTACTCAGGTGAAGGAGGCTCTCAGCCTTGCCAGGGAATGCTATGCCACAGATGGTGTACTCGAAGTCCTTTTCCGCATGGCGATCACAGCCGGAAAAAAAATTAAAACAGAGGTTCCGGTGGCACACGGAAATCCATCGGTCATTCATCAGGCGCTGGAATACCTTGGTGAGCAGGGGTACCGGGTAAAGGGAAAAACCTGCATGGTGATCGGAAACGGAGAGATGGGAAAGGTGGCTGCACAGACACTGCGTCAGGCCGGCGCGGATGTTACTGTGACCATCCGACAGTATCGGAGCGGAGTGGTTAATATCCCTGTGGGCTGCAAAAGAATCAATTACGGTGAAAGGGAGCAGTATCTTCCCATGTGTGACCTTGTGGTCAGTGCCACAGCCAGTCCAAATTATACATTAAGTGATCAGCTGTTCGATCAGATTTCCCTGACCAGGCCCCTTGTTCTCATCGACCTGGCAGTTCCCCGTGATATTGAACCTGCAATAGGAAAACGAAAGGGAATCCGTCTGTATGATATGGACAGCTTCCATTCCAGTCTTCAGTCTGTGCAGAGGCAGCAGAGTCTTGATGCCGCCTCGGCTATCGTACAGGAACAGATGGCTGAATTTTATCAGTGGCTGGACGGACGGGATATTATCCCCAGAATACAGGAGATTAAAGAAGAGGCAGTTCATGACCTTAATCTGCGTCTTGAAAAAATACTGAAGAACACCCCCATGGAAGAAAAGGATCGGGAAAATCTTTCAAAGGCTCTGGATCAGGCAGCAGGCAAAGTAGTAAATAAGCTGATTTTTGGCCTGAGAGACAGTCTGAATCAGGAAGCTTTCCTGGAGTGTGTGGCAGGACTGGAGAAAATATATGAGGAATAAACATTACTTTCCCATGTTTGTGAATCTGGAAAATAAAAATATTGTGGTGGTGGGAGGCGGAAACATTGCCACCCGCAGAGTGAAAACGCTGCTGAAATTCACCAGAAATATAACGGTGATTGCTCCGCAAATGACCATGGAGCTGCAGGAGCTGGGAAAGACCGGGCAGATCGTTACTGTATTCAGGCCGGTAAAACGCACGGATTTTAAACAGGCATATATGGTTATCGCAGCAACCAATGAATGGAAGATCAATGATGAGATATACCGGATATGCAAACAGGAGGGAATCTACGTTAACGTAGTCAGCGATAAAGAAAAATGTGATTTCTACTTTCCGGGGATCTTTATGCAGGATGATCTGGTGGTGGGAATCACAGCCAGCGGTCTGGATCATAAAAAAGCAAGACGGCTGCGCGAAGAAATTGAGAAGGCATTGGAAAAGATTGCAGGAGAATGAAAATGGAAACAAAGATTATTATCGGAAGCCGGGAAAGCAGGCTGGCTGTCCTGCAAAGCGAAATGGTGCGCAGCTATATTCTGGAGAACAATCCGGGATTGTCTGTGGAAATACTCACAATGAAAACAACAGGAGACCGTATCCTGGACCGTACACTGGATAAAGTGGGCGGCAAGGGCCTTTTTGTAAAGGAGCTGGATAAGGCACTGCTGGACGGACGGAGTGATCTTTCGGTGCACAGTCTGAAGGATATGCCCATGGAGGTATCAGAGGAACTGCCTCTTCTGGCATTTTCCAGAAGAGAAGACCCAAGAGATGTACTGGTATTGCCGGAAGGCTGTGACACTCTGGATAAGAAGAAACCGCTTGGGTGCTCCAGTAAAAGGAGGACCCTTCAGCTTGCACAGCTTTATCCGGATATGGAAATAAAAAGTATCAGAGGAAATCTGCAGACACGCCTTCGTAAGCTGGATGAGGGCGAGTACAGTGGTCTGATCCTTGCGGCGGCAGGACTGAAACGTCTGGGCCTTAAGAGCAGGATCGCACGTTATTTTTCTACCGAAGAAATAATTCCGGCGGCAGGTCAGGGGATTCTGGCTGTGCAGGGAAAAAGAGGAGAGGATTATTCCTTCCTTGATGGCTATTGTGATGAAGAGGCGTGGACAGCAGGCTGTGCGGAGCGTGCCTTTGTACGCGAGCTGAACGGAGGATGCTCCTCTCCGGTGGCGGCATACGCACATATGGAAGAAGAAAAGCTGGTACTTACCGGTTTGTATTATAATGAAGAAAACCAAAATTACAAGAAAGGCTGTATCTGTGGAAGCCCGCAGGCAGGAGAGGAGCTTGGCGTCTTACTTGCCCGCAGATTGAAAGCAGAGGCAGAAGAAGGAGAGCTTTAATGGAAACAGGTAAAGTTTGGCTGGTAGGTGCCGGACCCGGTGATATTGGCCTGCTTACAATAAAGGGAATGAATGTGCTGAAAAATGCACAGGTGGTGGTGTACGACAGTCTTGTGGGAGAAGGCGTGCTGGCTCAGATTCCTCAGGAGGCGAGTCTTATTAATGTGGGAAAGCGTGCCGGAAATCATACACTGCCCCAGTACAGAATCAATGAGGTTTTGCTGGAAGAGGCAAAAAAAGGATACCGGGTAGTACGTCTTAAAGGCGGAGATCCCTTTCTTTTCGGCAGAGGAGGAGAAGAACTGGAGCTTCTAAAAGAGAATAATATTCCTTACGAAGTCGTTCCGGGAGTGACGTCACCTCTGGCGGTTCCTGCTTATAACGGCATACCTGTGACACATCGGGATTTCTGCTCTTCCCTTCATATCATTACAGGGCATAAACGGGCAGGAGATGCCTATGATATCGATTTTGATGCCCTTGTCAGAACAAAGGGAACACTTGTATTTCTTATGGGCGTTTCGGCACTGGGAGATATCTGCAGCCAGCTTCTTGAGGCAGGCATGGACGAGGATATGCCGGCTGCTGTTTTGCAGAAGGGAACTACAGCCGGGCAGAAGCGAATTGTTGCAACGGTTGCAACACTGGAAGATGAGGTGAAACGCAAGGGAGTGGAAACTCCTGCAATTATTGTGGTAGGCAGAGTCTGCGCACTTGCTGACCGTTTTGCCTGGTATGAGCAGCTTCCGCTGGCCGGATGGAAGGTGCTGGTGACAAGACCCAGGAACCTGATTTCCCAGACAGCAGAAAAGCTTCGACAGCGGGGTGCGGAGGTTCTGGAGATCCCTTCAATCTGTACAGTGCCTATGGAAGACCAGAGCCGGCTTTATGAAGCAATGGAGCATCTTTCTTCCTATCAGTGGATTGTTTTTACAAGTCCTACGGGTGTGGAGATTTTCTGGCAGGAGCTTTTAAAATGCAAAAAAGATGTACGGAGTCTGGGAAATGTAAAGATTGCGGTTATCGGGGAGGGAACTGCCAAAAAGCTTCGGCAGGCCGGGGTGTACCCGGATCTGATGCCTGAGGTTTATGACGGGGATTCTCTGGGTGCTCTTCTGGCAGAACAGTTGGAAGGGGGAGAACGCATACTGATCCCCCGTGCAGAAAAAGGTAACGAGAATCTGGTACGGCTTCTGAAAGAAAAGAATGCTGTTGTGGAGGATGTGCCTACTTATCGGACACTCTATGAACAGAGCCGTCTGATCGATGAGATAAAGGAGTTTGAGAACGGTTCCATCGACTGTGTGGTATTTACAAGTGCATCCACTGTAAAGGGATTTGTGGAAGGTACTCCCGGCGTTGATTATACAAAGGTGCGCGCTGCCTGTATCGGTAAACAGACGAAGGCGGCTGCAGATGCATACGGAATGCAGACTGCCATGGCAGAAAAGGCAACCATTGACAGCCTGATCAGTCTGGTAGAAGAAATGAAAAGGAGATCATAGAAGAAATGGCTACAGAAATGATACAGAGACCAAGAAGACTGAGAAGCTCTGAAGCTTTGCGAAAAATGGTCAGAGAAACGAGAATGGATAAATCTTCTTTAATTTATCCGTTGTTTGTAAAGGAAGGAACCGGAATTGAGGAAGAGATTCCCTCCATGGAAGGCCAGTACCGGTTCAGCCTGGACAGGCTGCCCTATGAGCTGGAACGTCTGGAAAAGGCCGGTGTAAGCAGTGTTATGCTTTTTGGTATTCCGGATAAAAAGGATGCGGTGGGAAGCGGTGCCTATGCGTCTGACGGTATTGTACAGAGAGCCCTTGAGGAAGCGAAAAAACGTTTTCCTGATCTTTATTATATAACGGATGTATGCATGTGCGAGTATACCTCTCATGGCCATTGCGGTGTTCTCTGCGGTCATGAGGTGGAAAATGACCAGACACTGGAGCTTCTGGCAAAAACTGCGCTTTCTCATGTTCAGGCAGGCTCTGACATGGTGGCGCCTTCAGATATGATGGATGGAAGAGTTGGAGCCATCCGCCGCTGTCTGGATCAGAACGGATATAAAGAAACGCCCATTATGTCTTATGCGGTAAAATATGCCTCAGCTTTTTACGGACCTTTCCGTGATGCGGCGGGTTCCGCGCCTGCTTTTGGTGACAGGAAAAGCTATCAGATGGATTATCACAATCGCCGGGAAGGAATGAAAGAAGCGCTGCTGGATATTGAAGAAGGTGCGGATATTATCATGGTTAAACCGGCCATGTCTTTTCTTGATATGGTTTCAGAAATTTCCAAAGCGGTGAATGTACCGGTTGCTGCATACAGTGTCAGCGGCGAGTACGCAATGGTGAAGGCTGCTGCGAAAATGGGCTGGATCGATGAGGAACGTATTGTGGCAGAAATGGCTGTAGGTGCATATCGTGCAGGAGCGCAGATTTATATCACTTATTATGCAAAAGAACTGGCAAAAATGATGGATGAAGGAAGGATCGGCTGATGACAAGATCAGAGAATTTATTTGAAAGGGCTGTAAAAAGAATCCCGGGAGGGGTAAACAGTCCGGTTCGCGCTTATGGAGCTATAGGAGAAGTTCCTCGTTTTATTGACAGAGCAGATGGATGCCATATCTATGATGTGGATGGCAATGAGTATATCGATTATATTGATTCCTGGGGTCCAATGATCCTGGGCCATAATTTCTCTGAGGTAAGGGAGAGCGTGATTAAAGCCTGCGAAAAAGGCCTGAGCTTTGGCTGTGCCACAGAGATCGAAGTGGAAATGGCAGAATTTATCTGCGAAAGAATTCCTCATGTGGAAATGATCCGTATGGTAAATTCCGGGACAGAGGCAGTAATGAGTGCCATCCGTGCTGCAAGAGGATTTACAGGAAGACAGAAGATCATCAAATTTGCGGGATGCTATCACGGACACAGTGATGCTATGCTGGTCAGTGCCGGATCCGGTGTAATGACAAGCGGCGTTCCTGACAGTGCAGGAGTTCCCAAAGGATGTACCCAGGATACAATGACGGCAGTTTACAACAGTCTGGAGAGTGTGAAAGCGCTTTTTGCTGGTGCCGGGGATGAGATAGCAGCTGTTATTGTTGAACCGGTGGGGGCAAATATGGGCGTGGTACTTCCGGAAAAAGGATTTCTGGAAGGGCTTCGAAGACTTTGTACGCAAAACGGGGCTGTCTTAATCTTTGATGAGGTCATAACCGGATTCCGCCTTGCTTTCGGGGGCGCAGCGCAGTATTTTGGAATTGTACCGGATATGGTCACCTACGGAAAAATCATCGGTGCAGGGATGCCTGTGGGTGCTTACGGCGGCCGCAGAGAGATCATGGAAATGGTTTCTCCGGTGGGAAAGGTTTATCAGGCGGGAACACTGAGCGGAAATCCCATTGCCATGGCAGCAGGACTGACACAGCTAAAATATCTTTACAGCCATCCGGAGGTTTATACCGGTCTGGAAGAAAAGGGCGAAAGATTATATGGCGGCATGAAAGCTATTTTGGAGAAGAAAGGACTTCCCTGGCAGCTTAACCATATTTCTTCTCTGGGCTGCATGTTCTTTACAGATCAGCCCGTAAAAGATTATGCTTCTGCAAAAACATCAGACACGGCAAAGTTTGCGGATTATTTCAAGAGTATGCTGAGAATGGGAATCCATATGGCCCCTGCTCAGTATGAGGCCATGTTCCTTTCGGATGCACATACACAGGAGGCCATAGACCGTACACTGGAAGTCGTGGAAAAATATTTTAAATAGTTTTTTTCAGGTCGTTTTTGGAATGTTAAATATTTTCAGATAGCTTGTCCTCGCTTTGTGGTTGTGATATAATACAACAAATAGCGGCATTCACATTGACAGTAGGAGGAAGGACCAATATGGGTGATACGAAGTATGTAGCGTATGTGGGCTCTTATACCCGCAGCGGCAATAAAGGAATCAAGGTATATGATGTAAATGTTGAAGAGGGAACTCTTACAGAACGCAGTGAGACACAGGTAAGCAACTGCTCCCATACAGCATTATCCAAGAACGGTAAATACCTTTATTCCATTGAGGATGAGGGCGTTGCCGTATTCAGACGTGATAAAAATGGTGATCTTTCACGCATTAACAGCGTGAACATTGATGGTATGAGAGGTTGCTTTCTGGCAACAGACGTTGACGGTAAATATTTATATGTGGCAGGATACCATGACGGAAAGGTGACAGTTGTACATACTCACAAGAACGGTCGTCTGGGACGCGTGATGGATGGTGTATTCCACAGCGGACTGGGCAGTGTGGCAGAGAGAAATTTCCGTCCCCATGTAAACTGTGTCCGCCCCACACCGGATAATAAATATCTCTGTGCAGTAGATAACGGAATTGACCAGATCAAGGTATACAGGATCAATAAGCGCACGGACAAGCTGGAACTGGCGGATATTGTAAGATGCCCCAGAGAGAGCGGTCCAAGAATCATACGTTTCAGTGCAGACGGACGTTTTGCATATGTTATCTTCGAACTGAGTAATGAGATTAAGGTTTACAGTTATAACGGCGAGGGTAAAAATCCGGAATTTGAATGTCTCCAGAGTATCAGTATTCTGGCAAAGAATGATAAGGATGCTGTTCACAGCGCAGGCTCTGCACTTCGTCTTTCCCATGACGGCAAACATCTCTTCTGTACTACGGCAGGAGAGAATACCGTTTCCATGTTTGAAATCAACGAAGAAACAGGATTGCTCACCAAGAAGTTTACACTTCCCATCAGCGGAGATTATCCAAAGGAAATGGTTATATTCCCGGATGACCAGCATATCGCGGTAGCAAATCACGCCAGCAATACGATAACCATCTTCCGTGTTGACTATGAGAAGAACATTATCGTAATGAAAGGCAAGCCTAAGAAGGTGGAGATGCCAAACTGTATCCATATCTGGCCTGTTCCGTCCAATGAGAAACCGGCTGTAAAAGATGCAGCTGAGCCGGATGAGGACGATGATGAGGATGATGATCAGGATTAATTTTTAAATGATAAAGCCTCTTTTGCGCCGGTTCATTTATATGGACCCTGCAAAAGAGGTTTTTGTATTAAAGGAGACCGAAATGACAGATATAAAGCAGCTTCAGTATCTTGCGGCGTGCGCACAGACGGGTTCTTTCAGTAAGGCAGCGGAAATTCTGTATACCACTCAGCCTACGGTCAGTAAGGTGATCAAGGCCATGGAGGAGGAGCACAGGACGGTATTGTTTGAACGTCATGCAAAAGGAATTGAACTGACAAAAGAAGGAAAAAGAGTCTATTATCATGCGCAGATCATTCTGGAAAATCTGGCAAAGCTGGAAAACAGAGATCATAAAGAGGAAACAGAGACATTATGCGTTTCCTGCAATCCCAGCTCCTGGTTTGCAGATCGTTTTGTAGAGTTTTATGAAGAGCATCAAAAGGATAATCTTCATTATCAGGTTTATACAGCGGATATCCACGAAATTGCCCGACGTGTAAAGGAACGGAAGGATGATATCGGATTTGTGTACGTTATGAAAGATCAGCTGGCTTCCTTTCAATATTTTCTTTCCAGAAATTATCTGGAGTTTAAGAGCCTTCTGGAGACCCATGTGATTCTTTACTCGGCGGCTCCCGGGGCGACAAAAGGGGATTTTTCCGGATTAAGGCTGATTCAGCGTTTTTCCGATGAGTTTTCTCCTGATAATTACCGGGATATCCGGGATGAAAAAGGAAATTATGCTTCAGATGCGGAGGTTGTAGTGACCACCAACAGTGATTATATCATGGAGCGTTTGCTGAAAAAGGGGGATCTGAGTAATATCAGCGGTGCCTATCTGACGGGAAAGGATCCCAGTAAAGAACGGAAAATCTGTCTGTCTGACGGAACAGAGAACCGTATTTTGTTTGGATATATATGCAGAAGAGGGGAAGCTCTTCCAAAATGGGCAGGAATATTCGGTGATTTTCTTTCAGAAAAAATAAAAAATGAAAATGGAATGGATATACATGCAAAAACAGAATAGGTCATATCCCCCTTCAGGGCTTGTTCTCTTTGTGCTCTTTTGCTAAAATTCTTTATATTAATACAGCATATTGCTGTGTTTGAGCAGAAGGGACAAGAAAATGTACAGATATATTATAAAACGATTGCTGCAGATGATTCCTGTTCTTATTGGAATCACATTTCTTTCCTTTGCCATGATGCGTCTGGCAGGAGGAGATGCTGTTACTTATATGTATGAAAATGCAGGTTCTGCTGTTTCTCAGGAGGTTATCGACAGGGCAAAAGCAGAATACGGCCTGGATAAGCCTTTTCTGGTACAATATGCCGTCTGGTTTGCCGGAATGGTGTCCGGAGATATGGGAGAAAGCTATGTGACTCACAGGGATGTTTATGATACTTTTATTTCCAGGCTTCCGGCAACACTTTTGCTGACTTTTTCTTCAATCCTGCTAACGATCTTTATTGCGATTCCCCTTGGGATTTTATCTGCCATCAGACATAACAAATGGATAGATGGGCTGATTCGTTTCCTGAGTTTTATCGGAAATTCCATGCCCAATTTTTTTGTGGCACTGGTTTTGATGTATTTCTTTTCAGTCAGGCTTGGAATATTACCTGTGGTGACCAATGAAAATACATTACAGAGCCTTGTGCTGCCCACATTGACTCTGAGCATTGCCATGGCTTCCAAATATACCCGTCAGGTACGTGCGGCAGTGCTGGAGGAACTGAATAAGGATTACGTGATGGGGGCAAGGGCAAGAGGAATCCGTGAACAGGTGATCGTCTGGAAAAGTGTTCTGAAATCTGCCATGCTGACCATTCTTACACTTCTTGCTTTATCTATTGGAAATCTGCTTGGAGGAACAGCCATTGTAGAAAATATCTTTATGTGGGACGGTGTGGGGAAAATGGCGGTAGATGCAATAACCATGCGTGATTATCCGGTTATTCAGGCATATGTGGCCTGGATGGCGGCGATATATGTTCTGATCAATCTGGTTACAGATCTTATCTACCATTTCCTTGATCCACGGGTAAGGCTGGCGCAGTGAATATGAGTGTGAAAATGATGAGTAAACTTAAGAAACCCAAAAATAAAAAAAACTGTATAAGACGCAGGCTTGTTATTTTGGCGATACTGACAGGTCTGCTTTTGTTTGTGGCTGTTTTTGCAAGATATCTCTGTCCTTATGACCCCTATGCACAGGACCTGCTTCTTGCAAAAAAGCCGCCAAGCCTGGCCCATCTTTTTGGGACGGACCGGTATGGAAGGGATCTGCTTTCGCGTGTGATCATGGGCAGTACCACAAGTATTTTTTCCACCCTTTTGCTGGTGACTGTAATTACTGTAACCGGTACGGCAGTGGGCATACTATGCGGATGGAAGGGAGGAAAGACGGATACGGTCCTGATGCGTATTTCCGATTTCTTTCTTGCTTTTCCCGGGCTTGTTTTTGCATTGGCTGTGGCCGGCGTGCTGGGAGGAGGGCTTCATAATGCCATTCTGGCACTGGCTGTAATCAGCTGGCCCAAATATGCCAGAATGTCAAGAAGCCTTACCCTTACCCAGAAAGAGTCTGCTTATATTATGGCAGCAAAGCTGTCGGGCTGCAGTACATGGAAGCTTTTGATCAGGCATATTTTGCCCAATATCTCGGGACAGATTCTTGTGACGGCAGTTTTGGATATAGGAACCATGATGATGGAGCTTTCCGGCCTTTCCTTTCTGGGATTGGGTGTGAAAGCACCTGCAGCAGAATGGGGAAGCATGATCAGTGACGGAAGGAGCATGCTGCAGATCGCGCCCTGGATGGTACTGGCGCCCGGTCTGGCTATTTTTGTTACGGTTATGATCTTTAATCTGCTGGGGGATGCCATTCGTGATTATATGGACCCACGGAACAAAAAAAGTAAAAATACGTAAGGAGGAAATTATCAGTGAGAAAGACAGCAGTTTTGGCAGCATGTGTTGCTGCTGCGGCATTTTTGGGCAATTCTGTATATGCACAGGAAGAAAAAACCTTTGTATATGGAACTACGGGATACAGTGAGGAGATGGGAGATGCAGGACTTAATCCCCATGATAATTATTCCGGATGGAGCTGCCTGCGCTACGGTGTGGGAGAGACACTGTTTAAATATAATGATAATATGGAAATCGAGCCATGGCTGGCAACAGATTATGAATTTACAGATGAAAATACGGTGAAGATCACTCTTCGCGAAGGTGTGCAGTTTTCAAGCGGACGGAAAATGGATGCAGTGGCGGTAAAGGAATGCCTGGAAAATCTTATTGCAGTCCATGACCGTGCTCCGGAGGATATGAAAATTGACAGCATTGAGGCAGAGGGGATGACAGTGACCATACACACATCGGTACCCTGTCCTGCACTGATCAATTATCTGGGAGATCCCTACGGAGCGATTATTGATATGGAGTACGGAGTTCAGGGAGAAGGCGGCTATGCAAATGTGTCCGGGACAGGGCCATATATTGCCACAGAGGTTACACCCACAGAAATTAAACTTGTAAAAAATGAGAATTACTGGGGCGGTGAGGTGAAGGTTGACAATGTTACTGTCAAATCCTTTTCCGACGGAAGTGCGCTGACGGCGGCTCTGCAGACGGGAAGCGTACAGGGAACTTATGGACTTCAGTATGATAATTATGTTCTGTTTGACAATGCAGATTTTGAAATCCATTCTTCCGCCACAAGTCGCTGTTTTTTCGGTCAGTTTAACATGGAATCTGAAACGGTCAAAGATGAAAAGGTGCGCCGTGCCATTGAAATGGGAATCGATAAGGAGGGTTTTTGCAGTGTGATCATGGAAGGACGGGGAGTTCCAGCTGCGGGTGCTTTTCCGGACAGTTTTTCCTATGGTAATAAAGCGGTAAGTGCACCATCATATGATCCGGAAGGCGCAAAGGCTCTTCTGGAGGAAGCCGGGTGGACAGATACGGATGGTGATGGTTATGTTGATAAAGACGGCAAAAAACTGTCTGTAAACTGGCTGACTTATCCCACAAGGCTTGAACAGCCAAAGCTTGCGGAATATGCCCAGGCAACGCTCAAAGAAATCGGAATTGAAATAAATATAAACAATACGGCAGATCACAGGACATATGCGGCAGAAGGGGATTTTGATCTTTATGTCAGCTCTCTTACCACCGCTCCCACAGGTGATCCGGAATACTTTTTCAGCAGTACAGCAGTTTCATCAGCCTCCAAAAATTATGGAAAATACAGCAACCCTCAGTTGGATGAGCTGATTGATGAAATGCATATTACTTTTGATACACAAGAGAGAGGAAAGCTGGCTGTTGAAGCGCAGCAGTTGATTCTCGACGACAGTGCATTTTTCTTTGTTTCCCATTTAAATATGGGGATCGTGACAAAATCCAATGTTTTCGGAATGGAGGCACATCCCTGTGATTATTATGAGATCACAGCAGAACTGGATATTAAATAAGCGAAAAAACAGGAGAATATCCAATGAATCCGTTGTTAAAAACAGAGCATTTAACCATTTTTTATGACAGCCAGCCTGTTGTAAAAGATATAAGCTTCACCCTTCAAAAGGGAGAAATTCTGGGAATCGTGGGGGAATCCGGAAGCGGGAAAACATCCATCATTAAAGGCATCATGGGTCTTTCACAAAACGGTATGGAAATACAGGGAGACATATGGTTTCAGGGGCAAAAGCTGACAGAAATGCCGGGAAAAGAGATGAGAAAGCTTCTGGGACCTCAGATCGGGATGGTCTTTCAGGACTGTAAAGCGTCTTTATGTCCGGTACGGAAGGTGGGAGACCAGATCTGTGAAAGTATTAATCAGCATGAGCATGTTTCCGTAAAAGAGATCCGTGCCCGGACAGAAGAATTAATGTTACGGGTAGGGCTGACAGATTTTCAGAGAATCTGGAACAGTTATCCTTTTGAATTGTCGGGAGGTATGAATCAGCGCGTGGGAATCTGTATGGCCATGCTGCAGAAACCGGCTCTTCTTCTGGCAGATGAGCCTACCAGTGCACTGGATGTCACTGTCCAGAAACAGGTGGTGGAAGAAATGCTTCTATTGCGCAGGGAATACGGCACGTCCATGATCATAGTCACCCATAACATGGGGGTAGTGAGTAAAATGGCAGATTCTATCCTGGTACTTAAAGAGGGCCTAAGGATGGATTATGGTCCTTCAGACTGGATTTTAAATCATTCACAGGATCCATATACGAAAAATCTGATGGATTCTGTACTGCATCTTCGGAGGAAAAAGAGATGACAGATAGAATCTTAGAGGTAAAAAATCTGACAAAGACGTTTTGCTCCCATAATCAGTGCCTGATGGCAGTGGATCAGGTGAGCTTCTTTTTGAATCAGGGAGAATGTCTGGGAATTGTGGGAGAATCGGGCTCAGGGAAAAGTACTCTCGCCAAAATGATCACCCGTCTGACAGATCCCTCCCGTGGAGAAATTTATCTGATGGGGAAAGATATCACTCATATGAGAGGCAGGGAACTTCGTGAAGCTTACCGTCATATGCAGATGGTATTCCAGATGCCGGTGGAATCCTTTGATCCCAGACATACTCTTGGCAGCGGGATCGGCGAAAGCCTTCGAAACCAGGGTATGAACCGCAGGGAAGCCCGAAAAAAAGTTGAAGAGCTTCTTGTTTCCTGTGGGCTTACGGCGGATTTTGCAGATCGATATCCACATGAGATCAGCGGAGGCCAGTGTCAGAGGGCAGCCATCGCAAGGGCTTTGGCGGTACAGCCTTCTGTTCTGATTTGTGATGAGGCTACCAGTGCGCTGGATGTGACAGTTCAGAAACAGATTCTGGAGCTTCTTCTGGAACTGAAAAAGACGAATAAGCTTTCATTTATTTTTATCAGCCATGATCTTGCACTGGTGCAGGCAATCTGTGACAGGGTGCTGGTAATGTATGATGGTAAAATTGTGGAGGAAGGAACACCGGAAGACATTATAGATAATCCAAAAGAGGCATATACGCAGCTTTTGGTGGATTCTGTTTTGTGAATTAGTGTGAGACATATCAATAATAATGTCAGGCAACGTAAATTGCCTGACATAAGAGTGCTGCATTTCAGCGTTTATAAAATTTTTTGACGGAATCAAGGCGTGAACTCATATTACAAAGCAGAGCATCGCATATGGTAAGGGCTGCCATTGATTCTGCCACCACAACGGCTCTGGGAACAATAACCGGATCATGGCGTCCGTGGATCTCCAGAGAGATATTTTCGTGATCCTGTGTGACAGTCTGCTGTGGCTGACTGATGGAAGGGGTAGGTTTGATATGGATACGATAGATGATATCGCTTCCGTCACTGATACCGCCCATGATCCCTCCTGCGTGATTGGAGGTTTTTGAAACCTGTCCGTCTTTGCATATAAAACCATCGTTGTTTGTGGAACCGTTCATTTTTCCAACAGCGATTCCGTCTCCGATTTCTACTGCTTTTACCGCACCAATGGACATCAGAGCCTGTGCCAGAACAGCGTCAAGTTTACCGAAGACCGGGTCGCCCAGTCCTGCGGGAACACCGTAAATCCGTCCCTCGATGACACCGCCGGCGCTGTCTTTGCGGGAAAGACATTCTTCCAGATATGCCTGAGCTTTAGATGCAGCTTCTGCATCCGGCATATATACAGGATTATTCCATATTTCTTCCTGATAAAAATTCTGAATTTCCACAGGACCGATGGATTTTGTGTAGGTACAAAAAGAAATGCCAAGCTGCTCCAGAAGGCAGGCAGCAATGGCACCTGCTGCCACCCGTGCGGCAGTTTCACGGGCAGAGGAGCGTCCGCCGCCGCGGTAATCACGGAAACCGTACTTCTGGTCAAAGGTATAATCTGCATGGCCGGGACGGTAGGAATAGGCAATATTGCCGTAATCTCTGGAACGCTGGTCTGTATTTCGAATCATTAATGAAATGGGGGTGCCTGTGGTTTTTCCTTCAAAGGTACCGGAAAGGATTTCCACTAGATCCCCTTCCTTACGTGCTGTAGTATAACGGCTCTGACCGGGCTTACGGCGGTCAAGGTATTTCTGAATATCTTCTTCACTAAGAGAAAGGCCGGCAGGGCAGCCGTCCACCACGGCTCCGAGAGCTTTTCCGTGGGATTCTCCCCATGTGGTAACTTTAAATCTTTTTCCGAATGATGACTGACTCATAGATAATTCTTCCTTTGCTGATAATTATGTCAGAGATATTATAACGAAATGTAAAAAAATTGTAAACCGAAACCAATGGAATTGACAAAAATTCTTTCACAAACTATAATAAGGGGACGGTGTGAACCGATGTATTGACGGGAAATTCAAGATGGAGGGAAGTGAGAATCGTGGTTAGAATCTTTAAGACAATGGATGGGGCAATACATCAGATTCAGGAAGCTCAGGAAGGCTGCTGGATCGCGCTGACCAATCCAACGGCTACAGAGATTTATGAGATTTCCGAACAATTTGGTATTGAAGTGGATGATTTGAGAGCATCACTGGATGAGGAAGAGCGTTCCCGTATTGAGGTGGAGGATAATTATACATTGATTCTTGTGGATATTCCTACGATCGAGGAACGAAATGACAAGGACTGGTATGGGACGATTCCTTTGGGCATTATTATAACCGATAAAATGATTTTCACCATATGTCTGGAAGATACACAGGTACTGACCAGATTCATGGAAGGCAGAGTACGCAATTTCTTTACCTACATGAAAACCCGTTTTATTCTTCAGATCCTGTATCGTAATGCCAGTATGTATCTGCGTTACCTGCGAATTATCGACAAAAAGAGTGAGCAGGTAGAGGAGAAGATGCATCTTTCTACCAGAAATCAGGAACTGGTGGAACTTCTGGAACTGGAAAAATCTCTGGTATATTTTTCCACATCTCTTCGTTCCAATGAGGTGGTACTGGAAAAGCTGATGAAGATTGAAGCTATTAAGAAATATCCGGAAGACACAGAGCTTCTGGAGGATGTTATCATTGAGAATAAGCAGGCAATGGAGATGGCAAATATTTACAGCGGCATCTTAAGCAACATGATTGATGCTTTTGCATCTATTATTTCAAATAACCTTAATATTATTATGAAGGTTCTTGCCATAATCACCATTGTTATGAGCATTCCCACCATTGTATTCAGTGCCTATGGAATGAATGTAAATCTGGCAGGCATGCCTTTTTCGGGAAGCCCCTGGGGATTTACCATTATTATTCTGCTGTCAGTGGCAGTCAGCATTATTGCAGCAGTAATCCTGACTAAGAAAAGATTCTTTTAGCATGAATTCCCGGCAGATTCTGAAGATTATGGAGTAGAAAAGGAGAATTATGAGGTTTATTGAAAAACTGGAAAGAAAATACGGAAAATACGGTATACCCAATCTGACCATGTATGTGATCATTTGTTATGTTTTAGGTTATTTACTGATGCGGTTAAATCCGGCTGTGTTATCTTTAATGAGCCTGGATGTTTCAAAAATCCTTCAGGGACAGATATGGCGTCTTGTGACATGGGTTATTTATCCGCCCAATACCAGCAATTTCCTGTTTTTTGTTATTTCCATCCTGTTCTTTTATTATCCTATCGGAACCTCCCTTGAAAGAACATGGGGAAGCTTTCGATATACACTGTACATTTTTTCCGGACTGTTTTTTACGATTATTTCAGCATTCCTGCTTCATTTTATAACAGGTGGTTTTGTGGAAATCGGCGGAATGGTCTATGCCATTGGAGGAAGTATTTTCTCCACATACTATATCAGCATGTCTGTTTTTCTTGCATACGCATTATCATATCCGGATATGCAGGTGCTGCTGTGGTTTATCATTCCTATTAAAATGAAATGGATGGCCATTGTATATGGCGCAATCATCCTGTATGATGTGTTCACATATTTCAGGAGTGGTTTGTGGTTTGTGGCGGTGCCAATCGTTGCATCACTGCTGAACTTTATTATCTTTTTCCTGAGCACAAGAAACCTGCAGCATTACAATCCAAAGGAAGTCAAAAGACGCAGGGAGTTTAAAAAGGCAGTTGAGGGAAGTCGTGTGAATCCTCAGACAGGCGGCATTTCCAAGCACAAATGTGCCATCTGCGGCCGGACAGAACTGGATCATCCGGAACTGGAATTTCGTTTTTGTTCACGGTGTAACGGCAATTATGAGTATTGCCAGGATCACCTGTTTACCCATACTCATGTAAAATAGTTGATAAAGGCTGTCGCAAAATCAAATGCTGAAGTTTCAGAGCTTTGCAGTTTGAATTTTACGACAGCTTTTTTGCGTTTATATCAGCATTTAAAATCTGTAGGACTGTCGATCAGCGTTGCAGCCTGGAAATCATGTTTGTGTTTATCTTCTTCTTCCGTGCGGTCTTTGATAAAATGCACATGTTTTCCGTTTCCCACATCTATGGCACCTGTGGTTTTTCCGCAGAATTCGTGGAAATGCCCGTCAGAGAAGTCTGTGTGGAATTTCACTTCATGGAAATGATCCTGTTTGCCCGGAATCTGCATGGCTTCTCCGGTTACTGTACAGAATCTGTGATTATGACAATCGTCACATTCACGGAAAATTCTGGTACTGCCGGTTATTTCATGCACATGCTTCTGTTTGTGGCAGTTGTGATTATTATTCATTGAAAATGCTCCTTCTTATTCTTTTATTTGATATATAATATGCCGGCTGCAATATCTGGCGATAAGTTATTAATCTTTATCTGAAATATGGAAAATACAGAAAATTTGTTGACTGTAAACCTTGTTTATACCTTAAAGTAAGTAAAAAAAGCAGGTAAAAAAGGGAGGTGCCTTTGAAATGACAATAAAGGAAGTTGAACAGATAACCGGGTTGTCACGCTCTAACATTCGTTTTTATGAAAAGGAAGAACTAATAAATCCGGCCAGAAATGGCAGTAACGGATACCGTGAATATTCAGAGGACGATATAAAGACGATTAAGAAGATTGCATATTTAAGGACTTTGGGTATTTCTGTCGAGGATATTCGCAGGCTTTCAAATAAGGAGACCAATTTGTATGATGTGGTAAAAAAGCAAAAGAAGGCTTTAGAGCAGCAGCTGTGTGAGGTAAAAAATGCCACGTTAATGTGTGAACGGATGCTGTCATCAAAAGAAATAATCGACTATGATAATCTGGATGTTGAAATGCTTGTTACTGATGTGAAAGGTTACTGGAATCAAAACGGCAATATTTTCAAACTGGATTCTGTAAGTTTCTTTTATATGTGGGGAGGAAAAGTTGTCTGGGGGATACTGGCAGCTGTATGTTTATTAGTGGCAGTATTTTCTTTCGGATATCTGCCTGCAGAAATTCCCGTTCAGTGGAATAGTGGTACAGCCAGTTCCTTTGCAGATAAAAGATTTATTTTTGCTTTTCCTGTTATATGTATAATTGTCAGATATGCACTGCGGCCTTTTATCTGGCGGTGGCTGAAAACAAATATTACGGAGAGTGATTCTGTTACAGATTACATAACCAATTATTTATGTTTTATAACATTATCAGTAGAGATATTCATAATTCTTTATGTAAAGGAAATTGTGAAGCATGTGACAGTGATGCTTTTTGCTGATACAATTGTGCTGATCGGTCTATTGATAATAGCTGTCTGCAGAGTTTTTCTGCCCTTATTTAGACATTAAATAAGTTCCATAATGATTGATTTTTTCGAAAAAATGTAATATAATGATTATTATTATTCAGAACGGACGGTTGGTTTGAAAGGGGGCCGTGAAGTGGCAAACTATACAGAGGAACAATGGAATGCTAATAAAGCTGAGTTGATGGAAAAATGTTATGACTGTTTCGCAGAACGTGGTTTATATGGAACTGGCATTCGGGTATTGGCAAACGAATGCGGATTTAATCATACAAAGCTGTATACCTATTTTAAGGATTTGGATGACCTGATCATCCAGTCCACCGAATATTGTATGAGTAAGGTGGAAGAGGATTTTATGGCGAAAGCTCCGATGAGCGTATCGGACTTATGGCGGTTTATCGATGAGATACCATATTGGACGGCAAAAAAACACGGAAAGAAGTACAGACTGATGTATCAGGTTTATACGCACCCGAAATACAGAGAATATGGTAAGAAATTCTTTGCAGGAGTTGACAGGCGCTATACTGAATATGCAAGGATTCTGGAGGGAAAACTTGGTATTCCTTATCAAAAACTGACGCCGTTAATATTTATTCTGATTCGGGCCTGCGTACATTATGCATTATTTGAGGATGAATTTTACCTAAAAGCACAGATTGATGTGTTAAAAGAAAGCCTTGTGATGTTCATCGAAAAATATGGCTGCGGTAAAACTGCGGAACAAAGGGAGGAAACATGATGACCAATGAAAATACAGGAGTAGAGTGGAATATGGACGGATAAACAGTTATGTCAGAATTACTTTCATGAGGGAGACTTAAGATTATTACTGGAGTGGGAGGACAAAAATGAAACGGTATGTGAAAAAAATCATTTCGATGATACTGGTAATCACCATTTTCATCACCAACACCTATGCTGTCTTCGCAGAGACGGACGGCGTAGGGGAGTATTCTACCGGCGATGCGGTTTCCTTTGAGAAGGAGGCCACATGGGCTCAAGCCGGCAAACAGATTGCCGGCATGCTGAGTTACATTGTGGAAGATGCGGCAGACATTGATCTTGACGCATATTCGGGACGCATAAAAAATCTGAGTCTGGAGGATGACAGCATCTATCTGGCTATCCTCGCAGAGGAAGGATATTTGCCCGAAGAACCGGCGCAGATTGATCCGGATGCCGTCATCACTGCCGATGAATACGTGCAATGGATGGAAATTGCATTTCCGACTGTGGTTGATTCTCAGGAAGCCATCGACAGCCTGCAGGGTGAGGAGGATCTTAGCAATATCGTCATCATGGGCGACGATCTGTCCATGACCACCATGCTGCCGGAGCGCCTTGCAGTAGCGACAGCGCAGCAGCTGTCCCTGACGGCAGTGAAGGCAACGGCGCTGTCCCTGAATGCCGTAAGCAGTGTGGATCTGAGTGAATGCGAGATTTCCCGCGTGCACATCAGTGATACTACTGTAAAAGATGAGCAGACGGGAGAAGAAGCAGAGACCGATGAAGAAACTGATGCGGTTGAAGAAGCTGAAACTGATGAAGAGACTGATACGGTTGAACAGGCTGAAACTGATGCGGTTGAACAGGCTGAAACTGATGAAGAAACTGAGACAGACGAAGAAGCTGAGACGGATGAGGAAGAATCCGACTTGATCTATTTACATATGGATTCCGGCACACAGCTCCCTGAAGTGATCGTTAAGAGCGCCGATGAAGTAATCATCGAGGGCACAGGTGCTCTGGGTGTGGTTCGTGTTCAGGAGTCTGTTGATGCCCTGACTGTCCGTGCTACTGGTTCTGTGGTAAATGAAACGGATGAAGCCTTTGAAGTGACCGGCCCCGACGACGAGGTTGTGGAGCTGCAGCCCGGCGAGCAGGTCGATTTCGTACTGAATAAATGGCTGGTATCCTTCGTCACCGAGGGTACCCCTGTGGAAAGTCAGGAAGTCGCTCCCGGCGGCATGGTGGATTTCTCCAAGGCGAATACCACGCTGGAGGGCAAAATCTTCACAGCATGGTATGAAGATGCCGGTTATACTACCCCTGTTTCACGTCTGGAGACGGTAAACAAACAGATGACACTGTATGCACGGTTTGTCGATGAAGACGAGGCGGCGATCGTTACCTTTGAAACCTTCGGTGGCCGTGAGCTGGAGCCGATGGTGTTCGCAAAAGGCGAGAACCTGCTGACAAAGCCGGTGGAAAGTCTGTACACCTCGAAAGATGGCTATACCTTTGGCGGTTGGTGCGTAGACGAGGAATGCACCACAGCATTCGGATATACTGATCCCATTGAGGAGAGCATGACCCTTTACGCCATGTATTCTTCATATGAACAGGAAGTACAGGAAGACCCCGGCACCGTTGCTGAGATTGAGCTTTCTGACGGAACTGAGACCATTGGACTTGTATTGCCCAAAGGTATGACTGCAGCTGAAGCGAAGGAGAACATCACTGTTGAAGCCGGTACCGGTGGGGTGACGCCTGAAATTTCTGTGCGTGAAACCAAAGACGGAGCGGAGATTTACTGTGAGGAGGGCTTTATTCCCGGTACTTCCTTTACCTTATGTGTTCAAAACGATGTGCAGTTTGCAGGATATCCGGAATATATCGACACACTTGTGGTAAGCATTTTCCGCGAGGAGGTCGAAGTTGTCGAATTCGCAGAGGGACTGACTTATGTTCTTTGGGATGAAGTGACCGATTACACTCCCGTGAGCAAGACGGACGTTGAATATAAAACCGATTTTTCTGATGACGGCACCGTATATAACATGGTTGAGGATAACGACGCCGAGGGCGACGTTATTCCCGGCAAGCTGGTCATGAAAGGCGAGGTCAATTTCAAGCCGGAGCAGATCGTTGTGTTCTATGACGGTGAAATCGGACGTGATGAAGCTACTATCACCTCCTGGGAAGGCGGCGATCTGGCAGGTTACGTGCTGTTTGCGGAAATAAGTTCCGTGGAGAAAAAATCAGACGGTACCAGTGAAGTGACCTTTGTCTATGCGGATCCCGAGGATTACATGGCTGAGCTGGATCTTCACAAAATAGAGCAAGTGAACCTGGAAGAGAATTTGACTGAGGAGCAGATCGCTCAGGTAGAAAAGACCATTGCCAGCCAGCTGGCCAGCAACGATGAGCTGAAGGCACAGATGCTGGTGGCAGTCATGACCAGTGAGGATACTCAGCAGATGCTGGATGACCAGTACGGTGAAGGTACTTACTCGCTGGCTGCGCTGGTGCCCTATGTCAGAGATCCGAAGCTGGACATCAATGTGTCTGTAAAGGACAGCACCGCCACCGCCGGCATCGGTGTGGGTATCACAGTTGACTTGTACTCATCGCAGGGGCTTCTGGTTTCTCTCTCTCCATATCTGTTCTTTGAGGAGCAGCTGACTCTGGATGTCCACATGGACGGCGGATTTCTGTGGGTCGATACGTCTGTGGTTTTCAATACCAAAACCACTGTGAGCCTGCAGATCAAAGCGACCACCGGAGATGGCATGGACGACGTCTTCGACGAGGCGAAGAGCACACTGGAAGAGATTGTCAACGCCGACGGTACGGCAACCGAAGATTACGATTATCAGGAAGCGGCTGACAAACTGATGAACACCATGCAGGAGCTGGTGGATGCAGAACTGGAATATCAGGATCTGTTTGCTGTGCCGCTGCTTAAGTTCATGCAAACCTTCTATGGCATTATCACCTTTGGCATCAACGTCGAGTTGGTAGGTCAGGCAGCTGTTGTTGCCACCTTCGGCGTTACAGTCACGGCGGAATACGGCCAGAAGATCGGTTTCAACTACGACTTCAAGGAATTCAAGGGCGGCTCCTATAAGGAGAAGCTTTCCAGTGAAGTGACTACCGAAGTCTATCTGATCGGAAAGATGGGCGTGCGTGTGGGCATCGCTATCACCTTTTACATTAAGCTCCTTCAGAATGTAACGGTATCCGTTACAGGTTCGATCTATGCCTATGTCGAGCTGGCGGGTATGTTCCTGTATTCCTATGCACTGTCGGCGGGAGGAGGTAATTATGCGGGCGCCATATACCTGGAGGTCGGCATAGACGCTGAGATCGAGCTGGTTCTAGAAGTCGAGATTTTCATAATCGCCGTTGAGAAGAGCTGGACACTCTGGAGCGATCGCTGGCCGCTGTACAGCTGGTCCTGCGGCATGACCATGAGTGTGGTGCAGAACAAGGAACTGGAGGAGATGTGGGCTTTGGCCACGAAGGATGCGGATGGCAAGACGAGCTTCCCCATCCGGTATATTCCTATGAAAACCTACGACATGCTCACCGCTAAATGTACGGAGAATCAGCTGCTGTTTGACAACCTGCAGGAAGGCAATGTTACCGCGAAGCTGACACTTGAGAACATCGTCCTCAACGGTGAAGCCACGACTTTAGATGACCCGCGGGCAGGCGTCATGTATGTGGGCGACGGTGAAAAAGGAAAGCCCAACGTAGTCTACGCGGATGAACTGGCGGCTGCTTCAGAAAAGGTAAGCAGCTACGAGTGTGATGTGGTGCTGACCTACGAGAACAAGAATAAATCCGAACTGATCAAGAAGCATCGGCAGGTGTTCCACCTTGTTCGTGAGTTCAAAATGGCAACTACCACCGTCAATGTGAAGATCGCTTTGTATGACTGGTGCGCCCATTCCTGGGGTATCGAAACTGCCGAATGGGACAACGCTGCTGTGTATGAAACTTCCTTCGAGAACACCCACGTTCTGGGATGCCCTGTGGAACCTACTGCAACCGGCGAAATCGACCTTGATGCTGTGATCGCTGTGGTGAAGGAGCGCTATCCCGATATCGATGTTTCGGCGCTCTCCTGGTTTAATCCAACTCTTAACCAGGTCAACCGTACCGTGCAGTACAGCGTTCCGCGCATCAGTAACATGTGCTATCTGACACCTGACAGCGGCACCGTTCGCTATGATGTATTTTCAACGACTAACGAATACAGCCTGAATTTCAATCTGTTCGCCAGCCGTTATCAGGGATATAACGGTGAGATCACTTACATTATCGACGCGCCTGACGCGCCTGCTGACACCGTGTTCACAGTCAGCGGAAGTAATGCTGGAGAAACGATGACCTTTGCGCGCATGGAGGACGGGACAAATCGCTGGTCCCTGACTGCAGCCCGCTCCGTTTTTAATGGCAGCGAGCGTCCGGTCATGATGAGCGTGAACGGTGGAAAAGCCGTTGCCAGCGGACTGATTGTCACCGGACGTGAGAAGGAGTCCGTGGTCGTTCTGAAACTGACTGATCTTTTCAGTAAGCTCACTGTGGAAAGCGCACAAGGAGTTGATTCCTGGGAGATTCTTTCTCATGATCCTTCGGAGATGTCTGCTATCACACACGGCGATACGGTTACACTCTCTGCCAAGCTGAAGGATGGATATGAAAGCCTGCGTATTACATCAGAGCCGGAGGGTCTGGAATATACATCTGACGGAAATAAGATTACCTTCAGCATGCCGTCCCACGATGTAAAAGTCATTCTTTATGGCGTGCGCAGCTATCAGGCGAACTTCCTGTATAACTACGGTGATCTTGGCACCTACCTCAGCGTTGATGTGAAGGAAGGCAGCACCATCCAGAAGCCTGCTGATCCTTATGTTAAGGGTCTGACTTTTGCGGGCTGGTATGACAATGCCGCATGTGAGGGCCAGCCATTTGACTTCACGCAGAAGATCGACCGCAATGTCAACCTGTACGCCGACTGGCGTGTGAATGTTACTGTGAATTTTGGCGGTGCGAAGGGCCGGGCGGCCTACGTCACCGGCCGCCGGACGGAGGAAATCGACGGCAATACCGTGGAGGTTGTCGATACCGCGCAGATTTTCCCCGGCGATGAAACCGAATACCGCCGCTACACCTATGCCACCCACAAGGTAGGCGAGACCGCACTGGAATACGTTCTACCTAACTACGACGGCTATGACTTCATGGGCTGGTATCTCACCCCGGATTTCTCCGGAAAGCCGGTAGATCCCACGAAATATGTGCTCACCGGCGGCGTAACCTTCTACGCCTGCTGGAAGCAGATTGCCGTTCTGACTTACGAGCTGAACTATGGCGAGACGGAAGAACCCTACTCCATGGCTCTGGAGCACGTGGGCATGCCGTTGGATACCATTCCGGAGGATCCGAAGCGTGAGAACTACGACTTCCTCGGTTGGTTCCGTGTGCCGACTGGCGGCAATGCAAACCGTGTTGACATTGATGCATCCTACATCGTTGAGGGAACGATGACGCTGTACGCCTGCTGGTCACCTACGGATTATTCCATCACCTATGTGCTGGGCGAAAATGGCACAAACCATTCGAAAAACCCTGTCTCCCATAACGTTGAGAGCGGCAGACTTCCCCTGTATGCGCCCACCCGTGAGGGCTATGACTTCCGCGGCTGGGAGGTGTCGGGCATTGAGGCGCTGGAAAGGAATGAGGACGGCAGTGTTTACATACCCGCTGGCGTTGCCGGCGAAATCACCCTGACTGCGGTATGGGACATTATTGAATATAAGATTAACTACAACCTCATCCGCGGTGAAACAGCGGAATCCAATCCCACAAGTTACACCGTTGAGAGCGATGATATTGTACTGAGTAACCCCACGGCGGACGGCTATGAGTTCACCGGCTGGACGGGCACGGGACTGAACGGCAAGACCATCAACGTGACGATCCCCACGGGTTCCACAGGCAATCGTGAATACACGGCCACCTGGCTTCCCACCGATCCCACGGAACGCATGGTTGCCGAGGCACTGGATATTCTTCCCAATCCGTACACGATGAAGCTGGAAGACTTCACCGGCGTGGAAGACTATGTTCCTGCCGCTATGGCCGCTCTGGCTGCGGACGAATACTTTTCCACCTATGTTGATCAGCTTTCTGTGACGGTGGTGCAGGAGGGCGAGCCGACACAGACTGGCACCAGCCTTCGCTACCCACTGACGGTGACGGTCACCCTTACCGATGACAACGGTGAGGTTCTCGCCACCACAAGCAAGAAAGGCGTTACCCTGGAGGTTCTGAAGAAGTCCGTGATCATCACTGCGGAAGTGGACTACACCGATGCGGTGGACGGCAAGTACATCGCCTACGGCACAGCCCTTTCCGGGGTGAAGCTGACCGGCACTACTGCCGTAGGCGCAGACAATAAGACGGTGACCGGTACCTTTACCTGGGCAGAGCCGGATACCGTTCCGCTTGCTTCGAACAACGACAAGGCCGTGTACAAGGTTGTGTTCACACCGGATGAGAAATTTGCTTCCACCTACAGCACCGCCGAAACGCTGGTGGCTGTGAATACGCAGATTGGCGTGAAGCTGACGATGAGACTGAAGGCTGGCGTGGCCGAGTACAGCGGATCCACGATTTCTGAAGATAAGTTCGCCTACTATATGGTCAACAAGGAAACCGGCGAGACGGTCGGAGGTAATTGGCCCCCTAAGAACCCTGTGTTCAAACAGGACAGCTACGAAATCGGTACCGCCACGGTGGAACTGGTGAGCTATACGTCGCTTGGCAATAACCCCATCCTTAACGACAGCAGGTATGCTGTCGACAGTGAGAATGTTTCGGTTTCCATCAATATTGTCAGAGCGAAGTCGAGTATCTTAGGTTCGATGGGCTATACCGTCACAGTTGGTACCAGACTGTATGATGTTCCCACCAATGTGTGGGGGAGTGTATTATATGTGGGAGCAATTGAAGGCAAATGCGAATGGTCCCACAATGATGTTGTGCTGGACACTGTGGGTACCCATAAGTACACAATGAACTTCACTCCTACAGACACTGTCCACTTTGAGAGCTGCAGTCAGGAGATAACGATCAATGTGGTCAAGAAGGTTGTGACGGCACCCAGCATCAAGTCTGTCACCTACAATGGCGGTCCTCAATCACCAATAATTTCTGGGACGAATGATATAATTACCGATACGGATGACTACACCGTGACTGACAATGATCCCCAGACGAATGTAGGCAATTACGAAGTTACCCTGACGTTGAGGTATCCTGAGAAGTGCCAGTGGTCCGATGATGCCACGAGTGCTACCAAGAAACTGACATACTCCATTAATCCTGCAACCCTGAAGGTTGAAGAGGGAACCAATTTCGAGGTTCAGTCTCTGGCATATGGTGAGCGGCTGTCCAGTAATAGCTTTACACTGGATAATAACCCCGATTATAATAAGATTTACAAGGTTGCCAACGATATGATTTCGGGCCTGAATGTGAAGGACGTTAACGGCAATACTGTCTTCGGCAAGTGGGTGTGGGATTTGAATGATGAGAATGTAGGTGAGCTTCTGGATGCCAGCTCCTCGTCCGGGGAGGATAAAGACATCACTAACAAAACGGGTTA
>JAXFBD010000101.1:0-80603 GCA_034118545.1 Blautia sp. | reverse complement strand
GCTTAACATCATCCTAAACCGGATGATCAGCGTTCTGGATGCGAAGGCTCCGGATGACAAAAAAGAGAACTTTTACCACGGTTTGCTGCTGGGGTTACTCCGGAGTGAAATGAACTGGTTGATTTTGTCCAATGCAGAATCAGGGGATGAATTCAGTGATATCCTGATTGAACCGGAAGATCCGGATGCCGGAATCGTGATTGAGGTAAAGTATGCACCCAGCGTTACAGGGCTTGAGAAAGCCTGCGAGGAAGCACTGAGGCAGATTAAAGAAAAGCGATATGATGAAAGACTTCGCAATGATGGCAGGACAGAGATACGGATCTACGGCATCGCCTTCTGCAGAAAGCGCTGTAAAGTGATATGCGAGTCGTATTAGTACACTGGTTTCTGATACATTGACACAGAACTGAGAGGTTTTTATAATGAAGAAACAAAAGAAAACAATCGGAATATTTGTTATTCTTAAACAGGACAAACGGTTGCATATATAATATTTCAGAAACAGGTGTTTTTATGGAAGATAAAAATAAAAAAATATACACGATAGATGATATTGCCCGTGAACTGGGGTCAGTAAAACCACTGTATCCAGGGCAATATCCGGAAAAGGCCGTATTGGTCAGGCGACCAGACAGCGGGTTCTTGAATTTATTGAAGAACATGATTACAGGCCCAACGTTCTTGCCAGGGGACTGGCACAGCGGAAAACATATAATCTTGCCTTACTTCTGCCAAAAGATTATGCTGCCACAGAATTTCCGTTTTTTAAAGATTGCATGAATGGAATCTGTGAAGTGGCAGCGGAAAATGACTATGATATCATTATATCCATGATTGATGAGAATGACCTATCGCAGGTGCATAGACTGGTGTCCAACCGCAAGGTAGATGGAGTGATTGTCAGCCACGCAGCAGGGAATTCCATGGAACAGGATTATTTGAAAAATAATGACATTCCTTTTGTTGTCATAGGTCCTTCCAGTGATCCGGATACGGTGTCGGTGGATAACAGGAATCAGGAAGCCAGCGAAGAACTGACCAGTATCCTTCTGATGAAGGGAGTTCACAGACTGACGATGTTTGGCGGAAAAGAAGAGTATAATGTAACGGGAAGCCGATACAATGGATATGTGGATGCTCATAGAAAGGCAAAAATTGGTATTGATGATAAAATTGTGTTTATGGGTATGGATGATGTAATATGCAGCATGGTTTTGGGAAGTCTGCGTGAAAAACAGATAAAGATACCAAATGAAATCAAGGTTGCCAGTCTTTATGACAGCCGGAATCTGGAATATAACAATCCATCCATTACCAGTGTACGGTTTGACACAAAACGCCTGGGAAGGCTTGCCTGTGTGAAGCTTTTGAAACTTCTCGGCAAGTGGATGGAGGAAGATACGGTACCTTTGAGTTATCAGGTGATTTTAAGGGAATCAACGCAGTAAAACAGCAGTATAAAAAGGGACTTTCGCATTTGACTGTGCGACAGTCTCTTTTTTATATATTGCAATATTGGACAAACGATTGCGCAAAGCGGAAGCTGGGTATACCTGTAAAAATTGGTGTGGAATCAGAATCTACTGCAAAAGATACAATCTTGACAGATGTTGAAGCTGCAGCAGATGTTTACTCATTTGCAAGTGATCAGTTAATTGATCTTGTTAATGCCGGTGCACTTATGAACCTTGAGGATGTGGGGGAAGCCCTTACTGTTGGCGGCAGAACGCTGGATGATGTAAAAATGAAAATGTGGAGGCTTCTGTTGAAGCAGCGTCTGTTAACGGAAGTCTTTATGCATTTCCGAGAGCAGGGGATAACGGATATTTTCTTTACTATGATTCCTCTATACTTTCGGATGAGGATGTAGCTTCCTGGGACAATCTGCTTGCTGCAGCAGAAAAGAATGGAAAAAAAGTCGGAATGACCTTAGCTTCCGGCTGGTATAATGCAAGCTTTTTCTATGGTGCCGGTTTTACAACAGGTTTAAATGAAGATGGAACCACTTCTATTGACTGGAATGGTACAAGTGCAGAAGGTTATACAGGTGTTCAGGTTGTGCAGAGTATGCTTGATATTGCCGGAAATGCTTCTTTTATGGCAATTGCTGACGGTGATATTTCAAACCGGCTTGCAACAGGTGATCTTTGTGCATGTGTTTCCGGTACATGGGATGCTATGACTGCTCAGGAGGTTTACGGAGACGGATATGCTGCAATAAAGCTTCCCACATTTACAGTTGGAGATGAGCAGGTTCAGCAGGGCTCTGTGGCAGGTTATAAATTTGTAGGCGTGAACGGATTTTCCGAAAATGCCGGATGGGCAACAGTTTTTGCTGATTTTATCACAAGTGAATCAGCTCAGGAGGAATTTTTCGCTCAGCGGGAAAGTGGTCCTACAAATAAAAATATTATTGATTCAGATGAAGTGAAAGCCAATATTGCAATTTCAGCTCTTGCAGAGCAGTCGGAGTTCAGCAGTACACAGCTGGTAGGAGGTAAATACTGGGATCCGACCGCAACTATATGGATATGGTAATGGGAAAACGCGGTGTTGTGTGGAAAACACCGGATATTACTGCTGACGGACTGAAATTGTTTGCCTGTGTCTGCATGTTAATTCAGTCTGTGGGAATTGCTGTTGTTGAGAGTGGAATGATCCATCTGGATCAATATACGCAGGAGAGTCTCAGCCAGGCGATGGCGCAGGATTCACACCTGATGATGCTGGCAGGGATCGGTTCAGTTATGCAGCTGATTGGGGGGATGGCAATGCCGGTCTTTACATTTCTTCTGGTGGAGGGATTCCGGAATACGTCAGATTTCAAAAAGTATTTCTTGTCGGTGCTGCTGTTTGCGGCAGTTAGTGAGATACCCTATGATCTTGCTGTGAACGGAAAGCTGTTTGATTTTTCGGATCAGAATGCAATGCTGTCCATGGCAATCTGTCTGCTGATGCTTTATTTTCTGAATCTGGTAAAGAGCCGGACAGGATTAGCGGGAACTTTTTTTAAGGCTGCTATTGTGGCTGCCTCTGTTGTGTGGGCTGCTCTGTTTCGGACAGAATATGGACTTTGCCTGGTGCTTTTAACTGCAATATTTTATATTTTTTATACAAGATATCCTTTGCATCTTCTGGTGCTTGCTTTGGCGGCAAAAATTTTATTACTTTAGTACAGAAAGGAAGATTGCAGCATGAATTTTAAAACAGATAAATTACTCCATGGAGGCGATTATAATCCGGAACAGTGGCTGAACAGACCGGATATTCTGGAAAAAGACCTTGAGATGATGGAAAAATCAGGCTGTAATGTGGTGACTCTCGGGGTATTTTCCTGGTCAGCACTGGAGCCCAAAGAGGGTGTTTTTAATTTTGAGTGGCTGGAAGAAATGGTAGAAAAGTTATACAGAAGAGGGATTTCCACCATCCTTGCCACGCCCTCCGGTGCAAGGCCAAAATGGATGGCTGACAAATACCCGGAAGTGCTTCGGGTGGATGAAACCCGCCACAGAAAGCTGTTTGGCGAACGTCATAATCATTGCTATACTTCACCCGTATATCGGGAAAAAACAGCAAAAATAAACAGAGAACTTTCTCGCCGTTTGGGTAATCATCCGGGGGTGATTCTGTGGCATATTTCCAACGAATACGGAGGAGAATGTCACTGTCCTCTTTGCCAGGAAGCATTCCGTATGTGGCTGAGAGACAGATATAAAACCATTGAAAATTTAAACGAGCGCTGGTGTACCACGTTCTGGAGTCATATGTATCAGAGCTTTGAACAGATTGAGAGTCCGTCTTCCATGGGGGAAAGCCAGCTTCATGCCTTAAATCTTGACTGGAAAAGGTTTGTCACACATCAGACGGTGGATTTTATCCGTCATGAAATTCAGGCAATAAGAGAGGGTGGAAGCAGCTTGCCTGTCACTGCCAATCTTATGCATTATTATAAAAGCCTTGACTATTTTAAAATAGCAAAGGAGCTGGATATTGTTTCCTGGGATACCTATCCCACGTGGCATAAGGAGGAAGTCATAGAAACTGCTTATGATAACGGGATGTGTCATGATCTGATGCGTTCTCTGAAAGATAAACCGTTTTTTCAGATGGAGTCCTGCCCCACCTCCACCAACTGGCAGAGTGTAAGTAAGCTGAAAAAACCGGGAGTTCTTTTTGCCCAGTCTATGCAGGCAATTGCACATGGCGGGGAAGGTGCGCTTTATTTCCAGATACGCCAGAGCAGAGGTGCTTCGGAAAAATTTCACGGTGCCATTATCGATCATTATGGCGGAAGCGATACACGGGTGTTTAAGGAAGTCTGTAAAACAGGAAAGGTCATGGAATCCCTTGGTGAGCTTGCCGGAAGCAGGGTGAACAGCCAGGTGGCTATTGTATATGACTGGGAAAGTCAGTGGGCAATGGAAGACAGTCAGGGACCCAGAAATAAAGGCCTTCATTATATGGAGGTGTTGCTGAAGGTTTACAGGGGATTCCGCATAGCGGGAATGAATGTGGATCTGGTGGACATGGACTGTGATATTGCAAAGTATAAGGTTCTTGTCCTTCCCATGGTCTATATGTTTAAAGAAGGTTTTGCAGAAAAAGCAGGTGCTTTTGTGGAAAAAGGCGGTGTGCTGGTGACAACCTACTGGTCAGGAATTGCCGATGAAACGGATATGTGTTATCTTGGCGGAACTCCTCACGGACTGATGGATGTGCTTGGCGTAAGGAGTACGGAGATAGACGGACTTTATGACTGGGAAGAAAACCAGATGATTCCTGTTGAGGGAAATGAGCTGGGACTTGAACGGACATATACCTGTAAGTATCTCTGTGACCTTGTGGAACTGAGAGGTGCCCGTACACTGATGACATACGGAAGCGATTTTTATAAAGGATATCCTGCGCTCACCGTAAACGATTATGGAAAAGGAAAGGCCTGGTATGTGGCTGCCGATGGGGAAGAAAGCTTCTATGAAGATTTTATGAAAGCTGTGCTGAAATGCAGCCATATTTCCGGTGCCGTCGAAAAAGAAATACCCCGGGGGCTGGAAATCACAACCCGGGAAAAAGAAGGAATCCGTTATATTATCTATCAGAATTTTGGGAAAGAGGCTGTGGATATCCCGTTGCCAGAAAGGGCAGTAACCTGTATTTATGGGGATATCCACAGTAAGCTTCCGGTGTATGAGCTGGCTGTGGTGAAGCAGGAAACTGACTGTATATCTTAGATACTGCTGTAAACCCTTTGGGCATCTGCATATACTATAGGGAAACATCTTATTAAGGTATGCAAAAATATGGAAAAATATGTAATTCTATCACTGGAAGTGCATTTGTTTTTTGGAAGGATTATGAAAGAGCATGCGCTGTTTCTTCTGGCAGCGTTTCCGGCAGGGGAGACAGCATATAGAAAAAGAGCCGACTGGTTTCGCAGACAGTTTGAAGAATTACTGGAGCGGACAGTGCAACTTGCGGACGGAATGGTCGGTACAGGGGTTTTGAATTCCGGGGAAGTGGTGACAGAATTTACGGAAATGGCGGAAAGACAGACCAGTAATCTGACACAGATTCCCATTGATATCAGGATCACACAGGCGGAGAAACGACTGTGGTCAGGCTGCAGAAGATGTCCGGACAGAAGAATGCAGCAGCAGGTACGCTGGCTGAATCAGAATATTCTCAGACTGCTAAATGAGTTTATTGAGTTTAAAGAGCAGATTTTGCAGAAGGTTCTTTCCTGTGGCCTTTACACGGCCAATTACCCGCTGCTGATCGAGCATATTCTCCGGGAAGCAAAATTATATAGAGAGAATATTATGGCGTTGGAAGAAAAAGGCTGTACTTCCGGCCGCAATCCGGAAGAATCTGAAATGTTCTGGAATCAGATTATGCTGGAGCATGCATTGTTTATCAGGGGAATGCTGGATCCCGTGGAGTGTGAACTGATAGAGACGGCAGATAAGTTTGCGGGAGAGTACTGCCGTCTGCTGGAGGAGGCAGAAAAGGAGGATTGCTCTCTCAGAGATAAACTGCCAGAAAAAACACTGGAAACAACAGAAAGATACCGGGATTTTAAGGCAGCAGGAGCAAAAGGGATTACGGGCTGTGATATCCGCTCGATTATCCTTCCTCTTCTGGCAGATCATGTTCTCAGGGAGGCAAACCATTATCTGCGCCTTCTGAAAAAATCTTTTTGAGGAACAGTCGGTAATAACAGCACCGGGAACAGAAAACTTCCGGAAAAATTATGAAGTGCTTTTCAGGGCTGCATTAAGATAAATTTTTTGACAGCGAAGTTTCTTCATGTTATTCTTTAAACAAATTATGGGTGGCCAGGGATTTATAAGGCAGCCGCCAACAGACAGGGCAGGCAGAATTTTATGAGAATCGTAAAAGAACATGAGGAAAGAAAAAATGAAATACTGGATACGGCAGAAATCCTGTTTGAGGAGAAGGGATATGATAAATGCTCCGTTAACGACATTCTGAACAGAATCGGAATTGCCAAGGGGACCTTTTATCATTATTTCAAATCAAAAGAGGAGCTGCTGGATGCTTTGATTGAACGGATATCGGCGCAGATGATCCGCAGGGCAAAAGTAGTCTGCAATAAACCGGAGTTTACGCCGGAGGACAAAATTTTGCAGGTTTTTCTCTGTCTGAAGGCTTCTTCCGGAGAGGAGAAAATGATACCGGAGTTTCATAAAAAGCAGAATGCCCTGCTGCATCAGAAATCTCTTCAGGTGCTGATCCGGGGCATTACTCCGGTTTTGGTTTCTGTAATTGAAGAAGGGGTTCAAAAAGGCATATTTGTCTGTGAATATCCGGAGCAGTATGTGCAGATTTTTATCTGTTCAGCCTCTGTTCTGCTGGATGAAGGAATGTTTGAACTGGAAAAAGAAAAACAGAAAGATCTGTTTATTGCGCTTATCACCATGCTGGAAAAAATGCTTGGGTTAAAAGAAGGAAAGCTTCTTGACAGGGCATTGAAAGAATACTGGGAAAGGTAGGCGGGATGCGTGTAAACAGTAACTAAGTGGTGCTTGACACAGAGCACCATCTTTTTTATAATTTTAACAGACCGACGGTCGGTCTGTAATCCAATGGCAACAGGAAAGGACAAATGCCATGAATCTGAAATTAATAAAAAATGATCTGAAGAGAAATCCATGGAGCAATTTGATTTTGTTTTTGTTTATGAGCACTTCGGCGGCTATTGCCATTGCAGTTGTCATGATGCTGACACAGCTTTTTTCGTCTATTACAGATATGTATAAGACAGCCAGGCCTCCACATTTTCTGCAGATGCATAAAGGGGAACTGGTACAGGAGGATATTGACGACTTTAACAGAGAATATCCAGGCATGGTATTCTGGCAGACAGTGCCTATGGTCAATGTCAGTGGGGAAGAAATGACTGTATTTGATGGCAAAGAGAAAAGCTTTACTCTTTCTGAATGCAGGCTGGATATCAGCCTGGTAAAACAAAATGAGGATTACGATGTCCTTCTGGACGAAAACAGGAACAGACAGGAGATGGCAGAGGGGGAAATCGGCGTTCCTGTAATTTTTCTGGAGGAGTATGACATTGCTGTGGGTGATCTCATATTTCTGAAGAGTGGGGAAAAAGAGATGAAGTTTACGGTGTCCGGGTTTGTTTATGACGGACAGATGAATTCCACCATGTGTTCTTCCACAAGATTCCTGTTAAGTGACGATGATTTTGAAACGCTTTTTGAAAGTGCCGGTGAAAGAGAATATCTCATAGAAGCATATTTTGAAGACAGTTCTCAGGCAGCAGCATACCAGACTGCTTATGAGCAAAGTGAAAAAAATCTTCCCAAAAACGGGCAGGCAGTGACATACAGTATGATTTTTCTGCTCAGTGCCATGACAGACCTGATGATGGCTATGATATTTCTGATCACGGGAGTTCTTTTGATGGCAATTGCCATGGTATGTCTGCGCTATGCAGTTCTGGCGGAGCTTCAGGAGGACATGCGGGAAATCGGGACCATGAAGGCCATGGGGATTCCGGGAAAAAGCATATGCAGCCTTTATTTGGGAAAGATACGAATACTCATGGTCAGCGGATGTGTAACAGGATTTATTCTGGCACAGATTTTCCTTCCTGCGCTCACCAGCCATATCAGTGGTACATTTGGAGCACAAAAGGCGGGCATGACTTCCCTGGGGCCTGCTTTGCCTACAGGTGCGGCAGTATACTGTGTAATTCTGCTGTTTTCCAGGATAGTTCTTGGAAAATTGAAAAAGACAGAAATAACAGACCTTCTGGTAACAGAAAAGGGTTTTGAAAAAAGTAAGAAAGTTAAGGACGGCTTAAGAAAATTCAGCCGTATTCCTTTTAACCTCCTGGTGGGACTTCATGAAGCAAGAAAAGGTTACGGTATTGTTTTTGGACTTCTACTGACGGTATCTGTTTTGATAATCGTACCTCTCAGGATGTCACAGACCATGGAAAACAAAGAGTTTATTACATATATGGGAAGTCCTGTCTGCGATCTCCTTGTGGAGGTGGAACAGGGAGAAGAATTGGAAGCACGGAAAAACAAGGCAGAAACTCTGCTGATACGAGAGGTTGAACAGGGAAATGTGGATAAATATTCCATGCTGCGTGGTGTGCGCCTTCAGGCTGTGGGAGAGGAGGAAATCGTGGGCATACATATTTCCACCGGATCTGAAGCGGGCAGCGGACTGAAATATCTTTCCGGAAAGAATCCAGAGACACCGGAGGAAATTGCGCTGTCCTTTCTCATGGCAGAGGAGCTGGGAAAGTCATCCGGTGATGTCCTCACGCTTATTATTGGAAAGAAAAGGCAGAGCTTCATTGTCAGCGGGATTTACCAGGATGTGACCAGCGGCGGAAGAACGGCGAAAGCACTCTGTGATTTCCCGGGAGAGCCTGCGGAGAAATATTCCTTTCAGGTAACTCTGAAAGAGGGAACAGATGAGGAAAAAACAGTCCTTCAATGGCGCGAGGAACTGGGAAAGGGTTTTGTGACAGAGAATATGGAGGAGTTCCTGCGACAGACCCTGGGAGGCGTGTCGTTACAGGTGAAACAGGCATCGCATGTTGTGTTTATGGTGGGAATCGGCCTGACCGTTTTGATTACAGCGCTTTTCCTGAAGCTGCGTATTGCAAGAAAATCAGCGGATCTGGCAGTAAAAAAAGCCATGGGAATTCCCTTTGTGGCAATGCTCCTTCAGGAGCTTTATCCTGTATTTTCTTCGGGATTTTTGGGAACGGTAACAGGGGCTGTTCTGGCTGAAAAATTGGGAGATAAAGTAATCAGTCTCCTGCTGGAAGTCCTGGGAATGGGACTGAAAAAAATCACTTTTGCAAAAATGCCGGTCTGGCAGTATCTTGTGATTCCTGCATTGCTTCTCATAATTCTTACGGTGACAGCCTGGTGGATGCTGCAAAGGATCAGAAAAATTGAAGCTGCTGACTATTTCAATGAATGAAAAAATGAGGTATAATATGAAAACGAATAAGCTTAGCGTAAACGGACTCTGTAAAAGTTTTGGCGGCAGCAATGTTCTGAACCATGTGGATCTTCAGATCGAACAGGGAGAATTTGCTGCAGTTATGGGACAGTCCGGATGTGGAAAATCAACCCTTCTCTACTGTATCAGCGGTATGGACCGGCCAACGTCAGGAAAAGTTTTCTTTGAAGGACGGGAATTGTGGTCTTTGACAGAAAAGGAAATGGAAAAGCTGCGTCTGGAACACATGGGATTTGTCTTTCAGAAGGCGAATTTTCTGAAGAATCTGTCGGTGGGAGACAACATCATATTTCCGGCTTTTCAGCTTGGGAAAAAAAGCAGGTGTGAGATTACGGCCTGTGGGGAGCGTCTGATGGAAAGAATGGGAATTGCCAGTGTGGCAGGAAGTGATATCCGCCGGGTATCCGGTGGTCAGCTTCAGAGAGCTGCCATCTGCAGAGCCATGATCAACAGTCCTGACATACTTTTTGGAGATGAACCTACAGGTGCCCTGAATTCCTCTGCTACAGCGGAGGTAATGGATATTCTGGGAGAGATCAGCAGGGAGGGAACCACCATTCTTCTGGTGACCCATGATGCAAAGGTTGCTGCCAGAGCCCACCGGGTGATCTATCTTGAGGACGGCTGTATCAGAGATCAGCTTATGCTGGGCAAATATACAGAAAGAGAACTGGCCGTCCGTGAAAACAGATTAAAGGAATGGCTGGCCGGTATGGGTTTTTAAATTGAAAAAGAAAGAGAAAAAGAATACTAAAGGAATCATTCTGACGGTACTTACAGGGGCGGTGCTTTTGGCTGCTGCAGGAATATGGGGACATGCGCATTACATGGAAAAACAGAACAGGCTTTCTGCAAAGGAACTGGGAGATCTTTATATTACCCGTGAGGAGTTGTCCATCCCGGGGCTGAAAAAGGAATATCATTTGTTTTTTATGGCGGATTCCCATATTTCACTTTGTGATGATCGTGACGGGGAAGTGCAGGAAAAAGCAGAGCAGAGACAGGCTGGTTTTGTGGATGAAAACGGCGTTCCCTCTTATGAAACATTTGACCGTCTGATAAAGGCATCTAATACCTTGGGCTCGGATCTGCTGATCATGGGAGGAGATGTCATTGACTCTGCCATGTATGCGTCGGTGGATTATGTCACTGAGGAATTGAATAAACTGGATGCACCATATGTCTATAGTCTGGGCAATCATGATTTTGAATATGGAAGTGAATATTTCTCGGAAAAGGCTTATGAGGAATATCGTCCCCGGCTGGAGGAAATTACATCTGAGGATACCTGGCAGATGGTGGAATATGAGGACCTGATTATTTTTACTGCAGATGACAGAAACAATCAGATTGATAAAAGTACCGTAAAGGGACTGATGGCTGCCATAAAAAAAGAAAAGCCCATCGTTCTTGTAATGCATGTTCCAATGGAGCCCCTCACAGGGGATACCTCCCTTCTGGAGGACAGTATTCAGGTGTGGGGGCCGTCTGAGGAAGGCAATTCCAGAGTGATCATAGGAGAGGATGGCTGCCAGCCCAGGAAATATACACAGAAATTTATAGATATTGTAACTGCCAGGGACAGTCCGGTAAAGCTTGTTCTGGGGGGCCACATTCATTTTTACCATAAAGATAACCTCACAGAAGATCTGGTGCAGATCGTCACCGGAGCTGCCTACGAAAAACATGCGCTGTACGTGACCCTGACTCCCTGATCAACCGCATGGCCAACATCAAAATGCACCTGATTGCCCATTTGGGGGGAATCAGGTGCATTTTTTTAGGGTTTTATGTCAATGGATGTCCTTTTTGCTGTAATGGATGTATGCTGCCACGATTCCGATTGCTGCATATATAAGTCCGGGAATCACCAGGGTACTGTCAAGGCAGCCCTTTTCTACGATATCTGCCCCTTCACAGTATGCGAAAGGTGTGATATATCTGAGAAATTCGGCACTTTCGGAAATATTTGCCACCAGATTCAGAAAGTACATAATAGTGGCAAGACCAAGTCCGATGCCCATGCTGCTTCTGTGAAGGAAAGCGGAAAGTCCAAAGCAGATACCGGCCAGCTCCACTTGCAGGAGATAGTATGCCAGATGGAAAAGCAGGAGCTCCTTCCATGGAATTGTTTCTTTGATCACAGCGATGGAGCCTAGGGAAAGTCCAAGAATGATAATATTCATTACGATAATCTGGAAAAATACTGCCAGAAGCTTGCTGGTAAGGATTCGCGTTCTGGAAACGGGGTGTGTCAGAAGAAACTCAGCAGTTCTGTCCCTTTCTTCTTTGGCCAGCATGGTCACGGCAGTGAGAGCGGCGAAGAAGGCACCTCCAAGGCCGAGAACATTTCCGCATTCAATAGAATAAAATCCTGTCAGGGTACCAAAATTCAGACGGTCCATTCCGAAAGCTGCTGTAAAGCTTCCCATTGAAGCAAAAGCGCTGCTGATGGCTTCAGTCTGTTTTTTCATTTCCGGAAAAAGAAGGATGCAGACCATCATAAGAAGAGCGATGGAGGCAGTCCATAAGGCAAGGGAAAGGCGTCCCTGTTTCCATTCATGTTTTATAAGAGTCATTTTACTTTACCTCCGTTTCATAATAATGCAGGAAAATTTCTTCCAGATCCGGTTCTGCTGCTGTGAAATCCTTAAGCCTTCCGGCGGCGAGAACCTGAAGCAGGGCATTGATATCTCCGTTGTACAGAAAAGAGATATTGTCGCCGTTTTGCTGCATATCACGGATTCCGGAAAGGGAAGATAAATCTGCTGTTCCGTGCAGGGTGATTCGTTTGGCGCTTGTTCTGGAAAGGGCTTCCACACTGTCACAGGCAATGATGCGGCCATCCCGTATGATTGCAGCCCGGGTGCAGTTTCTCTGGATCTCAGACAGTACATGGCTTGACAGGAATATGGTGGTTCCGGCCTGATTCCGCTCCTTTAGAATCTCAAAGAATTCCCGCTGCATCAGAGGGTCCAGACCGCTGGTGGGTTCATCCAGGATAAGCAGACGGGGATTGTGCTGCAGGGCACAGACGATGCCCACTTTTTTTCGGTTCCCAAAGGAGAGCTCTTCCACTTTGCGGGAAGTATCAAGCTGCAGCCTGTCACAAAGCTGACGGGCTGTTTCCCGGCAGTCGGTTTTTCGAAGGCTGGCAGAAAGCTTTATGATATCACGGACACGCATTCCTGAATAAAAAAGAGATTCGGAGGGAAGATAGCCTGTCTGGTATAATATTTTTTCTTTGTCCTTCAGGATGTCTTTTCCGAAGATATGAGCACTGCCGCTGCTGGGACGAATCAGGCCAAGCAGAGTCCTGATAGTAGTGCTTTTTCCTGCACCGTTGGGACCGATGAAGCCGAAAAACTCCCCTTTTTCAACGAAAAGGTTCAGATCCACAATTCCTCTTGCTTTTCCGTAATATTTTGTTAAATTTGTTATAGAAATTGCTTCCATTTCTTACTCCTTTCTCAGATAGATGTTTTTCCAGAAGCAGATCAGTCGGGAAAAATCCTGCTCCATTTTTGTTACATCCAGATTCCCCTGCTGGGTGGATTCCCATAAATATCCGCAGGATGCCCAGTACATATCTTTATACATCATTTCTATATCCAGGCCGGGAATAAACTGTTTTGGATCCAGATTCATCAGCGTGTGGCTGGCTTTGAAGCTGAAATATTTGTGACAGCTTTCCTGTATTGCTTCAGAAATGTCCGGGTCTTTTTCATAAAAGGCTTTCAGGGTAAACGCTCCCATATCCGGATAACGCCGGATGATTTCCATTTTGGCCTGCATTCCCCGGAACATGCTTTCAAACAGATCTTTCTGTTCATAACAGTGATATCGGGTAAGATACTCGATGGTGATCTGGGCACATTTATCCCAGAGAAAAAGATAGAGCTCTTTTTTATTGTGAAAGTAATGAAACAACAGAGATTTGCTGATACCGGCGGCATCCGCAATCTGGCTCATGGGACTGTTCTTGTAAGTATTCTGAGAGAATACATGATAGCCGGCATTGAGGATGGCCTGCTGTTTTTCTTCCGGCAGGGAAAAGAATTTGTTATTCATTATGTTACCTCCATAAACCGTTTCGGTCAATAACATCATATATCCATTGACCGATTTTGAGAAGACTCTGTGTAAAAAACTATAAAATAAACACATTTTTGTGGAATATTTACCTATATGAAAGAGAAGCAGTCAGGTAGAATAGTGTTAAAATAATGAGAGAATATATCTGTAAAGCAAAGGAGGCATAGAACGGATGAAAAAACTGAGAGTACTGCTGGTGGATGATGAGATTATGATAAGAGAGGGCTTTAAGCGTTTGTTTGACTGGGAAGCTCATGACTGTCAGGTGGTGGGAGAGGCTGCCGACGGAATGGAGGCACTTGCCAAGATCGATTCTCTCAGGCCGGATATCGTGATCATGGACATAAATATTCCTATTATGAATGGATTAAAGGTGATACAGGTCAGTCGCGTGAAGCATCCACGGACTGCATTTGTAATCGTATCCGGATATGATGATTTTTCGTTTTGTCAGCAGGCTTTGCGGCTGCAGATTACAGACTACATTCTGAAGCCTGTGAATTATGAAGAGTTTGGGATTTGCATAGATAACCTGAAGATTTCTCTGTTTGAGCAGAAGGTTGCAGCAGATACTGAGCCGGAGAATCATGAGGAACGGGTGATTACCGGCATTACAAGATATATTCAGGAGCATCTGGAGCAGGAGGTCAGTCTTTCTGTCCTGGCAGAAGAATTTCATCTCAATTCCCAGTATATCAGTCAGCTGTTTAAAAACGAAATCGGTGTGGGATTTCTGGCTTATCTTACAAATGTCCGCATGGAAAAGGCCAAGAAGCTTCTGATCTCAACACCGCTGTCCATTGCCGAGGTTGCGGACAGGGTGGGCTACGGAGATTATCGGGTGTTTACAAAGGTTTTTAAAAAGACGGAAGGAATCACACCATCACAGTATCGGAGAGAGTTTTGACGGTTGCCTTTAGGTGCGTTTTGCGGTATAATCCCCTAAAAAAGATGGGAAGTGCAGAAGATGTCTGAGAATGATGAGTTACATATGACTGCTGAGTCGAAGACAAACGTAAAAAACAGCGTGGGGCGTCTGGTTTTTGTATTGATCACACTGCTTCTACAGGTTGCCTGGTTTGTGGTCCTTTTTGTAAGATTCAGTAAATATTCCACGGCGATTCACCTGCTGTGCAGCATACTGGCCTTTGTTCTGGTGCTGCATATTTATGGAAAAAGTGAAAATGCCGCCTTTAAAATGCCCTGGATTATTCTGATACTGGTGCTGCCGCTGCTTGGTGTATGTCTGTATGTACTGTTCGGGCACAAAGATGTTACAAAGAGAATGCGCATGCGTTTTGAGAAGATCGACAGAAAGCTGGAGTATACCCTCCGGCAGGATCCGTCGGTTATGGAGGCATTGGAACACAAAAGCTTTATAGTGGCAAATCAGTGTCGCTACATTTATAACTACAGTCATTATCCTGTTTATCAAAATACAGATGTGGAATTTTTTTCATGTGCGGCGGATGGCTTTGAAGCCCAGCTTCAGGATCTGGCAAAGGCTGAGAAATTTATTTTTATGGAGTACCATGCCATTGAGGAGGCCAAAGCTTTTGAACGGCTGAAGGCGGTGCTGAAGGACCGCGCGGCTCATGGAGTAGAAGTCCGGGTTCTTTATGATGATGTGGGCAGCATTGGTTTTCTGGATCTGAAATTCAGGCAGCGAATGGAAGAGATAGGTGTACAGTGCAGAGTATTTAATCCTGTGATGCCGGTACTGAACTTTTTTATGAATAACCGGGATCACCGGAAGATAACAGTGATTGACGGAAAGGTTGGTTTTACAGGCGGTTATAATCTGGCAGATGAATATTTTAATATTACACACCCTTACGGACACTGGAAGGACACAGGCATCCGTCTGGAGGGAGAAGCTGTGGATAATCTCACCTCCATGTTCCTGGAAATGTGGAATGCCATGAAGGAGACAGACCTGTCATATGATAAATATTTTAAGGCAGAGCATTCTCCCGCCGGGGAACAGGGATTCATCCAGCTGTACGGCGATACTCCGCTGGACAATGAACCGCTGGGAGAGAATGTTTATCTGAATATGATCAAAAGTGCAAAACATACACTTTATGTTGCCACTCCTTACCTGATCATCAGTGATGAGATGGTGCGGGAGCTTACACTGGCAGCAAAAAGAGGTGTGGATGTGCGTATTATCACACCGGGAATCCCGGATAAAAAGCTGATTTACAAAATTACCCGTTCATACTACGCATGTCTTGTAAAAGAAGGGGTAAGAGTTTATGAATATACACCAGGCTTTATTCATGAAAAGCAGGTTATCTGTGATCAGGAAACAGCAGTGGTGGGAACCATTAACTTTGATTACCGAAGCCTGTATCATCATTTTGAAAATGGTGCGTTCCTTTACGGGTGCGATGCCATTGAAGATATCTGGGATGATTTTCAGGATACACTGGCAGTATCGGAGGAAGTGACGGAAAAATACAAAACCGGAAGAAATGCCGTACTTCGCATTACACAGTGTATACTGCGGCTTTTCGCCCCTTTGTTATAGAGAATCACTCTGAGAGGCGTTTTTTAGAAACGCCTCTTTTACGTGGGCGGAACAGCTTCTGCTAAGAGGCAGGATGTCTCCTGTGGAAAGTATGACCTGATGGTTTTCCACAGCATAAATTCTGTGAACAGGAATCAGATGGCTCTGGTCACACTTTATGAAATTGTGTTTTTTCAGAAACTCATGTTCTTCACGGAGTGTTCCACGTTTTTCAAATTGGCCGTATAATGTATGAAAGACAATATTGTGGCCGAATATTTCCACGTATTTTATGGAAAAAATGGGAATCTTACGGAGGGTTTTGCTGCTTTGTAAAAGGTAATAAGTATGTTCGCCGGAATAGCGGTTCATGGCAGAGCGTAAAGCAGGAGCACCGAACGTTTCCAGAAAATGCTCCAGCTGTTCCTGGGTGGTTTTATCGAGGTTGGTTATCATTGGCAGTACCTTCTCTTTTCTTTCCTATACAAGTTATACGATATAAAACGTCAAAAATCACGGGAAAAATGAAATTTTTTTCATAAAATCTCGAAAATTTTCATCTTTGGAAAATGTCTGTTACTTATTGGATTTATCAATAAATATACGGGATTTATATTATTTATCAATTGGTAATGAACAGATTCCAAGTATAGAATAATAAATTATAGACACAAATTTGTTCTTTTAAGTGAATATGTATTTTGTTGAAAAGAGGTTATAAAATGATTACAGTAAATGCAATGGGCGATGCCTGCCCGATTCCGGTGGTAAAAACATTAAATACTATCAAAGAACTGAAGGCAGACGAAATCATTGAGGTTCTGGTGGATAATGAGGTTGCAGTCCAGAACCTGACAAAAATGGCGAAGCAGAAGGGGTTTGCCGTAAAATCAGAGAAAAAAGGGGAGAAAGAGTACCGGGTGGAAATTGAAGCAAAGGCGGTAGGAAATCCGGTGAATGTGCAGGTACAGGAAGAAGCTCCTGCATGTATTCCCGACGGACGCAGAAAAAATGTGGTTGTAGTAATTTCTTCATCAGAAATGGGAAGCGGAGATGAAAAGCTGGGTGCGGTTCTGATGAAAGGCTTTATCTATGCACTGTCTCAGCAGGAAGAGCTTCCATCCACAATTCTGTTTTATAACAGCGGTGCCAGGCTTACCTGCGAGGCGGCACCTACGCTGGAGGATCTGAAATCGCTGGAAGCACAGGGGGTAGAGATTCTTACCTGCGGCACCTGCCTGAATCATTATGGGCTGACAGACAGTTTGCGCGTGGGAAGTGTTACCAATATGTATGTGATTGCAGAGAAAATGACCAGAGCCGGTCTGATCGTGAAGCCATGATTTACCTGGACAGTGCGGCAACTTCTTTTTTGAAGCCTCCTCAGGTGAGAGAGGCGGTATGTAATGCCTTTGATACCATCGGAAATGCAGGGCGGGGTGCCCATGCACCTACACTGAATGCATCCCGACTGCTTTATGAGACGAGAGAAAGACTTGCAGAGCTTTTTCATGTGGAGGATTCTTCCAGGATCGCATTTACATCCAATGCCACAGAGGCACTGAATATGGCTGTCACTGGCCTGATCGGCAGGGGTGATCATGTGATTTCAACAGTGTGTGAGCATAACTCTGTCCTGCGGCCGCTGTACCGCAGTGAGCAGGAGGGTGCATCCCTGACTCTTCTGGAAGCAGATAATAAAGGCAGGATTCCATATGAAAAGCTGGAGGAGGTCCGTCGGGACGTCACAAAAGCCATTGTGATTACACATGCATCCAACCTTACGGGGAATGTAACAGATCTTGAGCGGGTATCTGCTTTTGCAAAAAAATACGGATTGCTGCTGGTGGTGGACGCTTCTCAGACAGCAGGAGCCATTCCCATTGATGTGGAGAAAACCGGGATTGATGTTCTCTGCTTTACCGGTCATAAGGGCCTTTGGGGCCCCCAGGGAACAGGAGGGATTTACCTGCGGCCGGGACTGGAAATTCCGCCACTTAAGGTGGGGGGAAGCGGCGTGCACAGCTTTGACAGAGTCCATCCCCGGGAAATGCCCTCTGCACTGGAAGCCGGAACACTGAACGGTCACGGGATTGCCGGATTGAATGCGGCACTGAAAGTGATCAATGAGCTGGGAGTACCTTCTATATATAATAAGGAAGATTCGCTGGCAAGACAGTTTGTCGAAGAAGTGTCCCGAATTCCGGAAGTGAAACTGTACGGGGATATGGATGCACCTCTTCGAACGGCCATTGTTTCTTTGAACATTGGAGATATGGATTCGGCTGTTGTAAGCGATATTCTGTGGGAAGATTACGAAATATGCGTCAGGGCCGGAGCTCATTGTGCACCCTTGATGCACAGGACATTGGGCACAGAAGGGCAGGGAGCAGTGCGGTTCAGCTTTTCCTGTTTTAATACGAAAGAAGAGGTCTCCCTTGCTGCAAATGCAGTCCGGGAAATTGCGGAACAGGAGAGGGGATAAGCGTTATGCGGGAAAAAAAGAGATACATGATCATATCCTTTAAGACCACCAGAGATGCCATGGATTTTGAGAAAAAATGTATGGATAATGCAATACCCGGACGGCTGATCCCCGTTCCCAGGGAGATCACAGCCGGATGCGGTCTTGCCTGGAGGATTCCCGGTGAGCAATACCGGGACTGTGAGGACAGGATAGAAGCTCTCGATGTGAAGTTTCAGCAGAAACAGGAACTGATGCTGTGATAAAACGAAGGAGATAAAAAAATTAATTTTTTTGTAAAAAACACTTGCATATTTGAAAAACGGGTGTTAAACTATACTGCGAACGCGCGTGTAGCCTTCTATACGTGCGTCTAAACTGCAGAATTTACGGAAGGAGGATTTCCCAGTGAAAGTAAGATCATCTGTAAAGCCGATCTGCGAGAAATGCAAGATCATCAAAAGAAAAGGATCTATCAGAGTAATCTGTGAAAATCCAAAACACAAACAGAGACAGGGTTAATTGTTAATGCTTGTGTAACGTGCGGCTGCAGTGTGATACGCCCGGCAGGGTTGTTCAGACTGTTAAAAATGTTTTTAAGCATGTATTGCCTAATACCGAGAGGCAACGCTGGCCATCTGGCCGCATTATTTCGGAAAGGCTATAATTCGCCGATTATAGCTGGGTGTTTTACCGAGGCACCCCAATTAGGAACGAAAAAATGGGAAGTACCGGACAGATGCACCCCATTTCACCTTGCAGCGTATGCAAGTGGTGTACGGGACGGGAGCTTTCAAGTAAGAAAATGGAGGAAACAGTACATGGCTCGTATAGCTGGTGTAGACTTACCAAGAGAAAAAAGAATTGAAATTGGTCTTACCTATATTTATGGTATCGGAAGACCAAGCGCAACAAAAATCCTTGCTCAGGCAGAAGTAAATCCTGACACTCGTGTCAGAGACCTGACAGATGATGAGGTTAAAAGAATCAGTTCCGTCATTGATGAGACAATGATGGTAGAAGGTGATCTGAGAAGAGAAATCGCCCTGAACATTAAGAGACTGCAGGAAATTGGATGCTACAGAGGTATCCGTCATCGTAAAGGACTTCCGGTTCGTGGTCAGAAGACAAAGACCAATGCAAGAACACGTAAAGGTCCGAAGAGAACTGTAGCAAACAAGAAGAAATAATTAATTCGCAAACGTAACGATCATATTTCATTATAAAAAGGAAAGTGTAGGTTAGTTTTAAAATGGCAAAAGTAACTAAAAAAACGACAACAAAACGTCGTGTCAAGAAAAACGTTGAACACGGACAGGCACATATCCAGTCTTCTTTCAATAATACAATTGTTACTCTGACTGATAACGAAGGAAATGCTCTTTCTTGGGCAAGTGCCGGTGGTCTGGGATTTAGAGGTTCAAGGAAATCTACCCCTTATGCAGCACAGATGGCAGCAGAAACTGCTACAAAAGCTGCTTTAGTCCATGGATTGAAAACTGTAGATGTTATGGTTAAAGGACCGGGTTCCGGCCGTGAAGCAGCTATCCGTGCTCTTCAGGCATGTGGTCTTGAAGTAACCAGCATCCGTGACGTAACTCCGGTACCACATAACGGATGTCGTCCACCAAAACGCAGAAGAGTCTAATTAGGAGGTAGTTTGAAATGGCAGTAGATAGAACACCTGTTCTGAAAAGATGCAGATCTTTAGGTCTGGATCCAATCTATTTAGGAATTGATAAAAAGTCCACAAGACAGTTAAAACGTGCAAACCGTAAAATGTCTGAGTACGGAACACAGTTAAGAGAAAAACAGAAAGCTAAATTCATCTACGGAGTACTGGAAAAACCTTTCCGTAACTACTACGAGAGAGCCGACAGAATGTCCGGACAGACTGGTGAAAACCTGATGAGACTTCTGGAAACAAGACTTGACAACGTTATTTTCCGTATGGGATTTGCAAGAACAAGAAAAGAAGCACGTCAGATCGTTGACCACAAACATGTACTTGTAAACGGCAAATGTGTAAACATTCCTTCTTACCTTGTAAAAGCCGGTGACACAGTAGAAATCAAAGAAAAATGCAAAGGTTCCGAGAGATATAAAGGAATTCTGGAAGTAACAGGCGGAAGACTTGTTCCGGAATGGCTGGATGTGGATCAGGAGAACTTAAAAGGAACTGTAAAAGAGCTTCCGAGAAGAGAAGCAATCGATGTTCCTGTAAACGAAATGCTTATCGTCGAGCTGTATTCTAAATAAAGCATAATTTAATTATGTGAATACCCTCAGATTTTGATTACCCAGAAGGAGGGACTTTTATAGTGTTTGATTTCAATAAACCCAAAATTGAAATAACAGAAATATCCGAAGATAAAAAATTTGGAAGATTCGTCGTAGAACCGCTGGAAAGAGGCTATGGTACTACGCTGGGCAACTCTCTCAGAAGAATCATGCTGTCCTCCCTGCCGGGAGCAGCGGTAAGCCAGGTGAAGATTGACGGTGTCCTTCATGAATTCAGCTCTATCCCGGGCGTGAAGGAAGATGTGACAGAGATCATCATGAACCTGAAGAGCCTTGCAATCAAGAATACCAGCAGTGACAATGAGCCGAAGACCGCGTACATTGAGTGCGAAGGCAAGGGTGTTGTAACAGCAGCTGACATTCAGGCAGATCAGGATATTGAAATCATGAACCCGGACCAGGTAATTGCTACTTTAAATGGTGGAAAGGACTGCAGACTTGCAATGGAGCTTACCATCACAAAGGGTCGCGGTTATGTGAGTGCGGACAAAGGAAAATCAGAAGACATGCCGATTGGTGTAATTGCAGTTGATGCAATCTATACACCGGTTGACAGAGTTAATATGATTGTTGAGAATACACGTGTTGGTCAGGTAACTGACTTTGATAAGCTGACTCTGGATGTATATACAAACGGTACCCTTGATCCCGACGAGGCAGTAAGCCTTGCAGCAAAGGTATTAAGTGAGCATTTAAGCCTTTTCATTGATCTTTCCGAAAATGCAAAGACCGCTGAGGTTATGATCGAAAAAGAAGACAATGAAAAAGAAAAGGTTCTGGAAATGAGCATTGATGAACTGGAATTATCCGTCCGTTCATACAACTGTCTGAAGAGAGCCGGAATCAATACAGTAGAAGAGCTGTGCAATAAGACCTCTGATGATATGATGAAGGTTCGTAATCTGGGCCGCAAATCTCTGGAAGAGGTGCTTGCAAAGCTGAAGGAGCTGGGATTACAGCTTCAGCCTACCGAGGAATAATAAATATAGTGGGGATTTGCTGAGCAGCAGAGCAGTAAGACCGAACAAGCATGTTCTGCTGTCCCACAGATGGAGGAAAATAAAATGGCAAAATATAGAAAATTAGGCAGAACTTCTTCACAGAGAAAAGCACTGCTGAGAAATCAGGTTACTAATCTGTTATATCACGGAAAAATCGTTACAACTGAAGCAAAAGCAAAAGAAATCCGCAAAATTGCAGAGAGCTTAATTGCTATGGCAGTTCGCGAAAAAGACAACTTTGAAACTGTAACTGTTACAGCTAAGGTTGCACGTAAAGATGCTGAAGGCAAGAGAGTGAAAGAAGTTGTAGACGGAAAGAAGAAAACCGTATATGATGAAGTACAGAAAGAGATCAAAAAAGATGCTCCTTCCAGACTTCATGCACGCCGTCAGATGCTGAAAGTATTTTATCCTGTAAAATCTGTTCCGGAGAAAGGCGCAGGTAAGAAGAAAAATACAAAAGACATCGATATGGTTGAGAAGATGTTCACAGAGATCGCACCAAAATACGCTGGACGTAACGGTGGTTACACAAGAATCGTAAAGATCGGACCGCGTAAAGGTGACGCTGCTATGGAAGTTCTTATTGAATTAGTATAATTTCTTTCAAATAAAATGGAGCTGTTGTGAGAGCAGATTTAGCTGCCGGAGCAATGGCTCCTTTTCTGTCACCAGAATTCAAGAATTTATAAAAACAGGAGTCCCGCATGTATAACTGTCTGGTCAGTTATTTTGCGATACTCCTGTTTTGGTTTTTTAATGATTGCGATATTTGTTATAATTATTCTGTTTTTTCTGTTTATGATAATCAGCCAGTGACCGTTCTCTTGTATCCTCAGCAGATCTGGCAGGATAAAACAGCAGATGTCCAAATAAGGCCAGTGTAATTCCCATACAAACATCGATTACAGAATGCTGTTTTAAAAACATTGTAGATAAAATAATTAAAGCTGTAAGAATGCCGGAACTGATCCGTACACCTCTGCGATCCTTCAGGGATTCACACTGACTTACTGCCAGGTGAATAGCCAGGGAATTAAATACATGAATGCTTGGCAGAATATTGGTTGGCGTATCTGTTTTATATAATATACCCACCGCGTAGGTGAAAATGTTATGGCTTTCAAACTCAAGAGGTCTTAAATGCTGAATGTTCGGATAGATGTAAGATATTACCAGAAATACAGTCATACCCATCATCAGATTAAAGGACAACTGGTAATATTCTCTTTTATTCTTGTTAAAAAAGATAAAATACACAATAGCCAGAAACATGTATGGAAACCAAAGCAGATAAGGCACAATGAAATATTCACAGAATGGAATCATATCATCGAAAACAGTGTGCACCACATGGTATACATGAACAGGTCTGGTTTCCAGATAGTGAAACAGGGTGACATAAACTAAGAAATAACCGCTGATCAATAACCCATGCTTATATTTTTTAATAAATTCGACCAAAATCCCAACTCCTTTATTTTTATCTGCCGTTGCCGGTCTGCTGCGCAGGCAGAATGATTTTTATGGATTTCTTCTCCAGCGAAACGGTCAGTTCCCCACTGATACCGCCGAATTCTCCGTCATGATGTACAGTCAGCGGAACTGCACTGTTAATTTCTATGTGACGGCAGCGGAAAATATGTATTCCTCTAATACGAACGTGCTGTCCGAAAAAGGCGGTAGGCAGGCAAACCAAAAGCTTCAGCCGTGAAATTCCGTTTACAACAATTACATCAAGAATGCCATCATCCGGTCTGGCAGCGGGACAAAACCTGAAGCCGCCTCCTTCATAAGCCTGGTTCATGATGGCTGTAAAATAACATTTGCGGAAAGAATATTTGCGTTTCCCGTCAAGATACAGGGTCATGGGAACAGGGGTGGTAAACATAAGCTGCTTAAGTGCAACATAGACATACACCAGACGCCCAAGGCCAAACCTGTTAAGATATTTCTTGGCAGTGCTTAAAGAAACCTCCTGACAGACTGCTGCATCATACCCCATTCCGGCACTGATTCCAAAACGCGATATCCTGCCGTCAGGCTGTGTGATACAGGGGACGTCCATAGTTCCGATATGAGCTCTGGCAAGAATGGAATCCAGTGCAGCCAGAGGTTCATTGGGAAGATGCATACCACGGCAGAAATCATTGCCGGAGCCTGTGGGGATAAACCCGAGGATTACATGATCAAAATCTGTAATTCCGGACAGAACCTCGTGAATAGTTCCGTCACCGCCTACGATGATCAGATATACAGGCGCATCAGAAGTTCCCTGCATGCTGACTTTTGCAGCGAGCTTAACAGCATGTCCAACATATTTGGTTAAATAAAACTGATAGGATACTCTGCGTTTGACCAGTTCCCTGCGGAGCCGTATCCAGACCTGCTGTCCGGCACCGGAACGGGAATTGGGATTCACAATAAAATGATACATAGGAAAACCCTTTCCGCATTTCTGTCAGGTTCATCATACCATTGTCTATTCACTTTTACAAATAAAATTTTTAAAGAAATATAAAAATTTAGTGAACAAATAAGATTTTACAAAGATTTAACCCTGTTTTTTAAACAGATTTAACCTGAGCTTTGTATACTGTGGCCCATGATAACAGGAAAACGGAGGGATAGTAATGATTTACCTGGTGGAAGATGATGAAAGCATTCGGGAACTGGTGGTATATACTTTGAACAGTCAGGGATTTCCTGCACAGGGATTTGAAAGACCCTCTCTGTTCTGGAAGGCTTTGGAAAAGGAGCTGCCGTCACTGGTGCTGTTGGATATTATGCTTCCGGAAGAGGATGGCATTCATATCCTGAAAAAACTCCGTACCCGTCCGGATACACGTAAGCTTCCTATCATGATGCTTACGGCAAAGGGAAGCGAGTACGATACGGTGGTGGGACTGGACAGTGGCGCAGATGATTATATTCCCAAGCCTTTTCGCATGATGGAGCTGATATCCAGAGTAAGAGCAATTCTGCGCAGGACTCAGGACAGTGGGACGGAAGAGTATCAGCTTGGAGATTTGTATGTGTGTCCTTCTAAGCATGAGGTAACAGTGAATCATGAGCCGGTGAATCTGACTCTGAAAGAATACGAAGTGCTGTGTCTGCTTCTGAAAAACAGCCAGACAGTACTTTCCAGAAACCAGCTTCTCAATCAGGTCTGGGGATATGAATTTGACGGGGAAAGCAGAACAGTGGATGTTCACATCCGTACTCTCCGGCAGAAGCTTGGCCCTGCCGGTGATCTCATTGAGACAGTGCGTGGAGTGGGATATAAAATAGGACGATAAAAAAAGCGTCGGAAAGAAATATTTCCGGCGCTTTTTTTATGGGGGAAACTGGAAGCCTTTAACAAGATATGCTATACTTTGATAGACTTGAATTTTTTCATTCGGGAGATAAAAATATATGAAATCATTGGTTATTGCAGAGAAACCTTCAGTGGCACGGGATATTGCTCGTGTGCTTTCCTGCGGACAAAAAAGCAGCGGAGCGCTGGAGGGAAAGTCCTATATTGTCACGTGGGCACTGGGACATCTTGTAACTCTGGCAGATCCGGAGGAATATGATAAAAAGTATACGAAATGGGAAATGGATACTCTTCCCATGATGCCTGAGCATATGAAGCTGGTCGTGATCCGGCAGAGTGCAAAGCAGTTTGCGGCTGTAAAAGCTCAGCTTTTCCGAAAGGATGTGGGAGATATTATCATCGCCACAGATGCGGGCAGAGAAGGAGAGCTGGTTGCCCGCTGGATCCTGGAAAAGGCAGGGTGCCGGAAACCCATCCGCCGTCTATGGATCTCATCCGTAACGGATAAAGCCATCAAAGAAGGCTTTGCCAACCTGAAAAACGGCCATGAGTATGATAATTTATACAGAGCGGCTGCTGCACGGGCGGAGGCAGACTGGCTGGTGGGAATCAATGGCACAAGAGCCCTTACCTGTAAGTATAATGCTCAGCTTTCCTGCGGGCGGGTACAGACACCTACACTGGCAATCATTGCCAAGAGAGAAGATGAGATCAGAAACTTTATTCCAAAGGAATATTACGGTATTACCATAACAGCAGGAGATATCCGCTGGAGCTGGCAGGATCAGAAAACAAAAAGCTTCCGGTCTTTCCATAAAGAAAAAATGGAGGAAATATTCAGCAGGATAAAAAAAGGTACGCTGGAGATTGTTTCTGTGGACAAAAAGCCGGGAAAATCCTTCGCACCGGGTCTGTACGACCTGACCACATTGCAGCGGGAGGCCAATCAGCGTTACGGCTTTTCTGCGAAGGAAACACTGAATATTATGCAGCGGCTGTATGAAAATCACAAGGTGCTCACATATCCGAGAACGGATTCCAGATATATTGGAAAGGACATTGTACCAACTTTAAAGGAAAGACTGAAGGCCTGTGGAACAGGTCCCTACCGGAAACTGGCAGCAGCTCTGATAAAAGAGCCTCTGAGGGTACACGGGGGATTTGTGGACGATAAAAAGGTCAGCGACCATCATGCCATCATTCCTACAGAGCAGTTTGTTCAGCTTGATCATATGACAAATGAAGAACGCAAGATATATGATATGGTGGTCCGGAGATTTTTAAGTGTTTTATATCCTCCTTATGTCTATGAGCAGGTTACCATGAAGGGTGAGATTCTGGGGAATTCCTTTATTGCCGTGGGAAAGACTGTCAGAGAATCCGGCTGGAAGGAAGTATATGAAGGCGGCTATGAGGATGAGGACGAGGATTTACAGGATGGGGCAGGGGCCTTCTGCAGAGAGCAGAAGCTTCCGGAAAGACAGAAAGGCCAGCGCCTGACTGTGGAGGACGCCAGTCTAAACAGCGGGAAAACAAAGCCGCCTGCAAGGTTTACGGAGGCAACCCTTCTGGCTGCAATGGAAAATCCTGTGAAATATATGGAAACAAAAGATACAAAGGCAGCCAGAACACTGGGGGAGACAGGCGGTCTTGGAACAGTTGCCACAAGGGCGGATATTATTGAAAAGCTGTTCAACAGCTTCCTTATGGAAAAGAAAGGAAATGAAATCCATCTCACTGCCAAGGCAAAACAGCTTCTGGAGCTGGTTCCTGAGGATCTGCGCAAACCGGAACTGACGGCAGACTGGGAAATGAAGCTCTCCGGTATTGCAAAGGGGAAAATACGCCAGGACGCCTTTCTGAAGGAGATTCGCGGCTACACCTGTGATATTGTCCGGGAGATACGGACAGGAGAGGGAACCTTCCGCCATGATAATCTGACAAATAAGCCCTGTCCCAGATGCGGCAGGAAGATGCTGTCTGTTCAGGGGAAAAATGCGAAGCTGCTGGTATGTCAGGACAGAGAATGCGGATACCGGGAAACGGTTTCCAGAACTACAAATGCCAGATGCCCCAAATGCCATAAACGAATGGAAATGGTTGTGAGGGGAAAGGAAGAAACCTTTGTCTGCGGCTGCGGCTATAAGGAAAAACTGTCTGCCTTCCAGGCCAGAAGGGAAAAAGAAGGCGCCGGTGTGAAAAAGCGCGATGTGCAGCGCTACCTGAGAGAACAGCAGAAAGAGGCAAAGGAGCCGGTAAATAATGCTTTTGCCCAGGCACTGGCGGGAATTAAGCTGGACGACTAAGGAAATAACGTGTTTATTCGGGAAAGGAAATAAAATGCGAAGAGAAGCATCAATTGAAGAAATATCTGACGGAAAAAAATATACGGCCAACGATATGGTGAAAGCGGACTGCCAGGATTGTATCGGCTGCTGTGACTGCTGCATGGGAATGGGGGATTCCGTGCTTCTCGATCCTCTGGATCTTCACCGTCTTTCTGCCGGGTTGAAAAAAACTCCGGAGCAGCTTTTGCAGGAGGAAGCAGAATTGGGAGTTACAGACGGGGTCATTCTGCCCCATCTGAAAATGGAAGGACGTGAAGAACGCTGTGTTTTTCTCAATGAGGAGGGCCGCTGCAGGATCCATTCCTTCCGGCCGGGCTTTTGCAGGCTGTTTCCCCTGGGAAGGTATTACGAAAACGGAAGCTTTACCTATATCCTTCAGGTACATGAATGTAAAAAGACCAGCCGCAGCAAGATAAAAGTAAAAAAATGGGTGGATACGCCGGATCTGAAACGGTATGAGCAATTTGTAAAGGACTGGCATTACTTTATTCTGGATGTACAGGAAATTCTGTATGAGACAGAAGATTCTCAGCTGATCAGAAATCTGAACATGTATGTGATCAGCCGTTTTTACAGACAGCCCTATGCACAAACAGAGGATTTCTATGATCAGTTTTACAGACGGCTGGAGGAAGGGAGAAATCTTCTGGAAAAAGCATAAAACAAAATAAATATTTTGTCTGATATACTGGAAAAAAGGAACTGGTGGTGCGGATGAATTTACAATTGCTGGTGATTATATGCATAGTCCTGATTCTGATTTTTGTTGTGGATGGAATTGCATATTTCATTTCCTCCAGAATGAAAAGGTCTTCTGCCTCCAAAACTGAACGAAAAACAGAGTTCAGAGAGGATACCGACAGAAGAAAGGCGTATACAGCCGTAAAAGACTCTGAAAAAGAGCCTGAATTTAAAAAAGAAGAAAGTGCGGAAAAGGAAGAAAGCGGTCTGTTGTGGGGTACCGGAAAAAAAGAGGAAAAAGAAGAATCGGATCCCTACAAAGGGCTGGAATGTGTGGATATTTATCTTTTTTATTCCGCAGGAAACAGTTGGAGGTGCAGATGCTGCGGAGGAGAAAACGGACTATCCCAGTGCGTCTGCCGGATTTGCGGAGAAAGAAAGTGAGGGCTGGGACATGATCTGTAAATATTGTGGAAAACCGGTTGAGCCGGATGAAAAGCATTGTCCTTATTGCGGAAAAGAACAGGGAAGCCTGACGCAGATGGTAAGACTTGACAGAAGTGAGTTTGAGACAGAGGATGTCTCCGGTGAAAAAAAGCAGGCCCGTCAGGAGACAGAAAGAGAAAAAAGCAGTTATGATCCTTTTTTGGAGCAGGAATTAAAAAAGACAAAAAGTGACGTGGAAAAAATGAAGGCGGCACTGAAGGAACAGAAAAAGCAAAATACAATGCTGAAAAAGTTTCTGGCAGGCACGGCAGCCATACTTCTGGTGGCGGAGATCGGGACGGCAGCGGCAGCCATCCGGGCTGGCAGTGTGGCTTCTGAGGCATTGCAGGAAGCCCACAGCAGCATGCAGTATCTGGAGAACATGAAAAGTCCGGAAGAAGAAAAGGAAATTTCAGAAAGACTGAATCATGCGGAAACCCGACTGGATGCGCTGGAAAAAGAAAAATCAGGGCTGGCCACCAGAGTGTCTGACCTGGAAAAAAGCTTTGAATCTTCCCAGAATGCATCTTATCCTGCCGGAAATCAGCCCAGTCAGGAAAATGGAGAAACGGAGGCAGCTGCCAATCAGGTACTGACAGGCCCCCAGGAGGAAGAAGAGGCGCCTGCCCGGGAATCCTCAGAGCAGGAATATGAAGAGCAGTATGAGGCAGAGCAGTACGAGGCAGAAAACAGCGGCACCGGATACGCGCAGGAGGATACATATGGGCAGAGTTCGTAAATTTATTGACGAGATTGACCAGTGTTTTGCTGTATACAGTGAGAAAAAAGCAGGAAAAGGGGAGGACAGCTTTCTTTATTCTCTGAGAGAAGACAGAGGAATTGTGATGGTTTTTGACGGCTGCGGAGGAAGCGGTGCCAAGCTTTATCCTCCTCTGGGAAACAGAACAGGAGCTTATCTTGCTTCCCGTGTTCTCACAGAATCCGCTTATCAGTGGTTTGATAACATGGCAGAAGGACAGGGGACGCCGGGTGCTTATCATCAGAATTTAAAGATGAGACTGGATAAAAGTCTGGCGGAGATTCAGGAACAGGGAAAGACCAGCTCGCTGCTGCTGGGAAGCATGAGTAAGGAATTTCCCTCTACGCTGGCAGGAGCCATGGTGGAAAAAAAAGAGGGGCAGATGGTTGCGTCCTTTTTGTGGAGCGGAGATTCCAGAGGATATCTTCTGGATCGGGACGGACTTCATCAGGTGACGGTGGATGATGTGCCAAATCCTGATGCTATGGTGAATCTCCGGGAGGATGGAGCCATGACAAATGTGGTATCTGCTTCCAGACCATATGATATTCACGAAGCTCTTTTTCGGCTTCCTTCCCAGGGAATTGTTCTTGCAGCCACAGACGGATGCTTCGGATACCTGAGGACGCCCATGGAGTTTGAAAAGCTTCTTCTTGGCACTCTGATGAAATCGGGCAGTATTGAGCAGTGGCGCATGGAAATAGACGGTGCTTTGAAAAATATTGCCGGGGATGATTACACCATGTGTGTAATGATTTATGGCTATGGAAGCTTTGTACGGCTGAAAAAAAGCTATGCGGCCAGATGCCGTTTTATGGAAAAAGCTTATGTACTTAACGATTCCATAACAGAAGAGGCATTGTTTGAGCAGTGGGAACAGTATAAAAAAACATACGAAGCGTATCGGTAAGGCGGTGTCCGGATATGGTTATAAACGGTTATGAACTGGAAAAGGAACTGAAAACGGATAACAGCGGGTTTTCAAAATGGGGCTTTGCCAGAAAAAACGGAAAGGAATATTTTATCAAAGAATTTATTTCTCCGGTCTACCCTATTTTTGAGGATGTGCTGGAGCCGGAGATGATACAGAGAAAAAAAGAAATATGCAGCCGGTACGTGAGCAAAAGCAGTACTCTTTACCGGATGATCAATGAATGCTCAGACGGAAACCTTGTACGTATAGAACATTTTTTTCGATGCGGAAGTAAATATTATATTACAATGGAAAAAATCAGCGGGATCATGCCGGAGGAGATCAGCATGCTTTCCATGGAAGAGAGGATACGGCTCTGTAAAATACTTACCCACAGCATTGCAGGGCTTCACCAGTACAAAATCGTACATGCAGATCTTAAACTGGATAATATTATTTTCTGCAGAATGCCTTATGGAAGCGTTACGGCAAAGGTGATCGATTTTGACGGCTGTTTCTGGGAGACAGCTCCGCCGGATCCCACAGAGGAGGTTCATGGTGATCTTGTTTATATGGCTCCGGAGACTTTTCAGATGATGGCTGAGGAGGAAGGTGTCCTTACTTCCGCCATTGATGTATTTGCACTGGCACTGATCTTTCACCAGATCCTTACAGGAGCGCTTCCGGAATTTGATCATGAAATGTATGATTATCCCTTTGAATCAGTTCTGGATGGAAATCAGCTTATGATGGATCCTCTGCTGGATTCTGATCTCAGGGCCATGCTTTTGATGATGACGGAAAGAAATCCCAAACGCAGGCTTACATCGGGGCAGGTCTGGGAATTCTGGTGCAGGTATACCGGTGTGGGAACCGTAATGGAGGAGCCTGATTTTTACGGAGATTTTACGAAGGAAAAAATATACAGCGAAAAACCGGCAGAAAAAATCAATGGAAGTTATTTTTCTGCAGCGGGAGATTTATAGAGGAGGAGAACAAGATGGGAGAAAATTTTAAAATGAAGTACAATGTGGACATGGTTTTTTGCATCGATGCCACCGGAAGTATGAGCCCGGTTATTTCCACAGTAAAAAATAATGCTCTGAATTTTTACAGCGATGTGGTCAGGGTAATGCGTGAGAAACAGAAAACCATTGATACCATGAGAATCCGTGTGATCGCTTTTCGCGATTATCTTGCAGACGGAGATAAGGCAATGATGGCTACCGGATTTTTTCAGCTTCCTCAGCAGGAAAAGGAATTTGAAGAATGTGTAAACAGCATTGTGGCAAGCGGAGGTGGAGATGAGCCGGAGGACGGACTGGAAGCTCTTGCTTACGCCATCAAATCAGACTGGACAAAAGAGGGAACGAAAAAGAGAAGTATTATTGTTGTCTGGACGGATGCATCTACCCATGAGATCGGATTTGGCAGTCGGGCGCAAAATTATCCGGCGGGAATGGCGAAATCTTTTTCGGAGCTTACTTCCTGGTGGGGAGATCAGCAGAATCAGCCCTACATTGCAAATGCAGCAAAGCGTCTTGTTCTTTTTGCACCAAATAAGCCATACTGGCAGCAGGTGACAGCAACCTGGAACAATGTGATCCATTATCCATCTACAGCAGGACAGGGACTGAAGGAATTTACATATAAAGAAATTGTAGATGCTATTGCAAACAGTATTTAAGGAGGTGCGGCGTTATGTTTTGCGGAAAATGCGGTACGAAACTAAAGGAAGGTGCGGCTTTTTGCCCTGAGTGCGGCAATCCTGTCCGGAGAATACCGTCGGGAGCTGCCGGGAAGTCGCCGGTCAAGCCGGATCCTGAGGCTACGGTAAGAACACCAATCGTTACTCCATCCGGAAGACCGCCGGTAAGAACAGTACCGGGAGCCCCGGAAAGACCGTCTGCAGGGACAGTGCCGGAACCTCCGGTAAAAAAGCCTGAAAAGCTGATCAGTACTATGGATTCTGCGGTGGATCCCGGACAGCAGGAAATTTTTGATAAAAACTTTAAGCCACTTGGAGATTTATAAAAATGGATTGTAAATTTTGCGGTACACATATTGAGGAGGAAGTGACATGTATTGCAAAAAATGCGGTGCACATGTGAGCAGAGAGGATTCCTTCTGCACACGCTGCGGCAATCCCCTGAGCGGGGGGAAAGCCCCGGAGGCAGACTGGGATGAGGAGGAGAGCACAGAATCGGAAGGGCTTTCCGGCCGTGAGAAGCGTCTGATCGTGGAAGCGGTGCTGGCAGTGATTTCGGCAGCGGTATTGATATATCTTATGTATAAATATCCTTATCTGCTGTCAGGAATACTGCAGGAATTATATATTCGTTAAATGAACGCGGGATCCGCGGCAGGCTGTGAAAACAGTCGGCTGCGGATCTTTTCTTTATACAATCTTAATATTGAAGAGGAGGATATTTATACAGAATTAACGCGTAAAATGCTAAAATAGTTCAAAAAAACGGCTGGTATATATATGAAACGTAAAAATAAATGGAAAAAAAGATATTTCTCGTCGGCAAGGTTAATTGCAGGCGGTTTTTTAGGTGTGATCATTGCAGGGTGCATCGCATTAATGCTGCCTTTTGCAACAAAAAGCGGAAAGGGGGCACCTTTTCTTGATGCATTGTTTACATCCACCTCTGCCGTATGTGTGACAGGGCTTGTGGTGCATGATACGGCAGCCTACTGGACATTATTTGGAAAAACGGTGATTCTTCTTCTGATTCAGATCGGAGGAATGGGCGTGATCACGGTGGCGGTTTTTCTTGCCATTTTATCTGGCAGAAAAATAGGACTGATGCAGCGAAGTACCATGCAGGAATCCATTGCAGCACCGAACATGGGGGGAATTGTCCGTCTGACATATTTTATCTTAAAAGTGGCGTTTGGAACAGAGCTTGCAGGTGCTGTGCTTATGGCACCTGTATTTTGCAGAGAATTTGGATTTTTGCGCGGCTGCGGTTATGCGCTGTTTCACTCTGTTTCAGCTTTCTGTAATGCTGGATTTGACCTGATGGGAATTCGTGAGCCCTATTCCTCTCTGACAGGATTCAGTGGTCAGCCGGTTATCAATCTGGTGATCATGGCACTGATCATCTGGGGCGGAATCGGTTTTCTTACCTGGGATGACATATGGAAGCATAAATGGCGCATAAAAAAATACAGAATGCAGAGTAAGGTAATACTGGCAACCACAGCGGTGCTGATCATTTTGCCTGCGGTATATTTTTATTTCGTGGAATTTTCCAGAGAAATCTGGAGCAGTACATCTGCCGGGGAAAGGGTTCTGGTCGCTCTGTTTCAGGCAGTTACGCCCAGAACGGCAGGCTTTAACACCGTAAATCTGTCTGATATGTGCGAAAGCAGTCAGTTTCTTACTATTTTGCTTATGCTGGTGGGCGGTTCACCGGGCTCCACTGCCGGAGGAATGAAAACCACAACCTTTGCCGTTCTGCTGGCATCTGCCATTTCGGTATTCCGGAGAAACGAAGATGTACATTGTTACGGCCGAAGGATTTCTCCGGATACTGTCAGAAGCGCAGCTGCCATTCTGATCATGTATTCCGTACTGTTCCTTTCAGGAGGAATGGTGATTAGTATTCTGGAAGAACTTCCGGTGGTTGAATGTCTCTTTGAGGCCGCCTCTGCCATTGGTACAGTTGGACTGACTCTGGGAATTACTTCCAGACTGAGCATCATTTCAAGAATTATCCTGATCTGTCTGATGTATCTGGGAAGAGTGGGCGGACTGACCATTGTGTTTGCTGCCACATCCAACCGTCAGCATAACCATTCCAGATTCCCGCTGGAAAAAATTACAGTAGGATAAAGAAAAGTTAAGAGGTGATTTACCATGCCATATAAAACAGTTTCTCTTGGATTTGATCATGTATTTCTTGTGGAAGATTTTCTTTGTAAGATTGACACAATCGCAAAAAAGCATCAAAATATAGAAGTGATTTTGTATTCCGGAACCAGCGGGGAAATACTTCAGATGCTCAGAGAGAAAAAAATAGATTATGCCATCCTTTCGGAAGAAAATGAAAATTTCATACCGGAAGCGGAAAGAAGCCAGGATATATTTCTGGAACCGAATATTCTGTGGATGGATGGCTGTGATACCTGTATCGAACCCTGCTCAAAAGAGAGTACAGCAGTGAGAGCCTACTGGATTCCGAAGTATATAATAAAAGATAAATTATTCTTCTCGGAGATGATCACAGAATTAGCCCGGGGATAATGGGGGAACAGATGGCACCGATTAATCGACTGATGAAAAACAAAAGGACAGGACAGCCGGTATTTTCTTTCCGTGATCTTGGAATCACTGTGGGAGCGATGGTACTGGCGACCTGTCTGGGTTTTGTTTTTGAGTATTTTGGATTAGGTGAGTCCAATATTATTTTGCTTTATATCATGGCTGTTATGTTTATTGCTGCTTTGACGGCATGGCAGAGATACAGTCTTGTATCCTCCTTTGTGGGAGTGCTTGTTTTCAATTTCTTTTTTACAGAGCCGCGTTTGACTTTGCTGGCATATGAAAAGGAGTATCCGGTTACCTTTCTGATTATGTTTGTGGCGGCTTTTCTTACAAGCTCACTGGCTGTCCGCCTGAAAAGCCAGGCCAGAAAGGCGGCACAGGCGGCATATCGTACAAAGATTCTTCTGGAAACCAATCAGCTTCTGGAACAGGCAAAAAGCCGGGATGATATTCTGGAAATCACTGCGAAACAGCTGGAGAAGCTTTTAAGCCGGAATATTATATTTTATCTTACGGAAAAAGAGACTCCTTCTGATGAAAAATATCTTTACTTTCCTGTTCGAATGGAAGAAAGTGTTTACGGGGTGATCGGGCTTGCCCGGCAGGAAAAAGAGCTGGATCATTTTGAGAACAGTATTCTTCTTTCTGTTTTGGGAGAGTGCTCTCTGGCACTGGAAAATGATAAAAACCGTAAGGAAAAAGAGAAAGCGGCTGCTCTGGCGGAGAAGGAAAAGCTCCGGGCAAATCTGATGCGGATGATTTCCCATGACCTTCGTACGCCACTTACTTCCATATCCGGAAATGCCAGCAATCTGATTTCCAATAGTACGGAATTTGATGAAGAGACGAAGCAGCAGCTATACAGGGATATTTATGAGGATTCCATGTGGCTGATCAATCTTGTGGAGAACCTTCTTTCAGTGACAAGAATTGAAGAGGGACGAACGGATCTGCGAATGACGGTGGAGCTGCTGGATGAAGTAATTACCGAGGCGCTGCGGCATGTGAACCGAATCAGCAACAAACAGAAAATCTGTGTGGAGCTGCCGGATGAAATGCTGTTTGTGAAAATCGATGCAAAGCTGATCGTTCAGGTGATTATTAATATTGTGGATAATGCAATGAAATATACACCTCCCGGTTCAAAAGTGGTCATTACGGCAAAGAGAGAGGGACAATGGACAGCTGTAAGTATTGCGGACAACGGGGAAGGTATAGCCGATGAGGCAAAGGAGCATATTTTTGAAATGTTTTATACCGGAAAGCATAAGGTGGCAGACAGCAGAAGAAGCATGGGTGTGGGTCTGTCTTTGTGCAAATCTGTCATTCAGGCTCATGGGGGAAAAATATCTGTTTCAGATAATGTTCCTCATGGAGCTGTATTTACATTTACCCTTCGTGCTTACCAGCCGGAAATTGACGACAATCTTTTAACGGGAGGCAGGGATTATGAATAAATCACTGATACTGGTTGTGGAGGATGATGCACCGGTGTGCAATCTGATCACTACGACCCTGAAGGTACATAATTACAGATTTTTGACAGCGGTAAACGGAGAATCCGCTATTCTGGAGGCTTCGTCACATAATCCGGATATTATATTCCTGGATCTCGGCCTGCCGGATATGGACGGGATTGAGGTAATCCGGAAAATACGGACCTGGTCTAACGTTCCCATTATTGTTATCAGTGCAAGAAGTGAGGATACTGATAAAATCGAAGCACTGGATGCAGGAGCGGACGACTATCTTACCAAGCCGTTTTCTGTGGAAGAGCTTCTTGCCCGGGTGAGAGTAACGGAACGCAGAATGGCATATATGACAAGTGAGGTTTCAGCATCCTCTGTATTTACCAACGGAAAACTACGGATTGATTACGGAGCAGGATGTGTTTATCTGGGAGAAGAAGAACTGCATCTGACTCCGATTGAATACAAGCTTCTCTGCCTGCTGTCACATAATGTGGGAAAGGTTTTGACCCATACTTTTATTACACAGAACATTTGGGGAAGAAGCTGGGACAACGATATTTCCTCTCTGAGGGTCTTTATGGCAACCCTCAGGAAAAAAATTGAGAAAGAACCGGATTCCCCACAGTATATTCAGACTCATATCGGGGTGGGTTACAGGATGCTGAAGGTGGAATAAATATTGAAAAGTCCAAAGAAGCCCTTAGATAAGTCATTATACATCTGCAATGAAACAGTCTATAACACTCTGGTGGAGCGGAACATGATATGTTATAATGTTTATGAAGCAAGAAACCATAAAAACAAATTGACTGTGAATTTTGAGTTAAAGGAGAAAATGTATGGGACTTATTAAAGCAGCACTTGGAGCAGCCGGCGGTGTTATGGCAGATCAGTGGAAAGAATTTTTTTATTGTGATGCATTGGATAGAGACATACTGGTAGCAAAAGGACAGAAACGGGTATCCGGGCGTTCGGCAAACAAAAAGGGCAGTGATAATCTGATTACAGATGGTTCAGGAATCGCAGTGGCAGACGGCCAGTGTATGATGATCGTGGAACAGGGAAAAGTTGTTGAAATCTGCGCAGAGCCTGGAGAGTATACGTATGATAATGCATCTGAACCAAGTATTTTCACAGGAAATCTGGGAGACAGCCTGGCGGCGGCTTTTGAGCAGATGGGAAAAAGATTTGCCTATGGCGGTGATACCGGCAAGGATCACAGAATTTATTATTTTAATACAAAAGAGATTACAGACAATAAATTTGGAACGGCTAATCCCATTCCATTCCGCGTTGTGGATAAAAATATCGGGCTGGATATTGATGTATCTATTCGCTGCAATGGTGTATATTCATACAGAATCACCAATCCTCTTCTGTTCTATACGAACGTATGCGGAAATGTGGAGAGATATTATGAGAGAGAGCAGATTGAAAGTCAGTTGAAAACAGAATTTATCAGTGCATTGCAGCCTGCCTTTGCCAGAATTTCTGATCTGGAAATCCGTCCGAATGCCATCCCGGCTCATGCAGAAGAGCTGGCAGAGGCCATGAACGAGGCTCTTACAAAAAAATGGGGAGAACTCAGAGGAATTTCAGTTGTATCAATAGCGATGAATCCGATAACCCTTCCGGAAGAAGATGCAGAGCTTATTAAACAGGCACAGAGAACAGCCATTCTCAGAGATCCGTCACTTGCGGCAGCAACGCTTGCAGGTGCCCAGGCAGATGCCATGAAGGCGGCAGCTTCCAATACAGCCGGTGCAATGACAGGATTTATGGGTATGGGTATGGCAGCAAATGCAGGCGGAGTGAATGTGCAGAATCTTTACCAGATGGGCGCGGCACAGCAGGCAGCAGCGCAGCAGACTTCAGCTCAGCCCCAAACAGCATCCGAGGGAGGCTGGACCTGTTCCTGCGGAACGGTCAATAAAGGCAAATTCTGTATAGAATGTGGCAAACCAAACCCTGCACAGCAGGGCTGGACCTGTTCCTGCGGAACAATCAACAAAGGCAAATTCTGTATGGAATGCGGCAAGCCAAAGCCTGCAGCAGAGCCACTTTATCGCTGTGATAAATGCGGCTGGGAGCCGGCAGATCCAAAAAAACCGCCGAGATTCTGCCCGGAATGCGGAGATCCCTTTGATTCCGGAGATATCATCTGACAGGAATCGGATACCTGAAACATCTTGAGAATAAATGTACGTAAAGAAAGTGTGGATAAAAGAATGCCAGATGTAATGGAGTATAAATGTCCTGCCTGCGGCGGTGCCATGGAATTTGACAGTAAGACCCAGAAAATGAAATGTCCTTACTGTGATACGGAGATGGAAGTGGAAGCTTTCCGGAATGTACAGGAGCAGACATCCCGGGAAAAGGCTTCTTCGGACAATACAAAGAAGGATGCCTGGCAGACAGAAGAAAACAGGCAGTGGCAGGAAGGAGAAGCTGACAATATCAGGATTTACGCCTGTGAATCCTGCGGCGGAGAAATTGCTGCAGAGGAGAGTACCGGTGCAACCACCTGTCCGTTTTGCGGAAACCGGGTGGTGATCAAAGGAAAATTTTCTGACGATCTGAAGCCGGATTATATTATTCCTTTTCAGTTGGATAAAAAAGCGGCAAAAAATGCATATTATAATCATCTGAAGGGAAAGGCATTTCTTCCGAAAGTGTTTAAAGACGAAAACCACATTGATGAAATCAAAGGAGTGTATGTCCCCTTCTGGCTTTTTGATGTGGATGCAAATGCAGATGTTACATATCATGCGGAAAATGTCAGTATTTCCAGAAGAGGAAACAAGGAATATACGGAAACCCGTCATTATATGGTACACAGAGCCGGACATATGAGCTTTGACCATATTCCGGCAGATGGATCAAAAAAAATGGAAGATTCACTGATGGAAGCCATAGAGCCGTTTGATTTTTCCCAGGCGGTTCCCTTTCAGACGGCATATCTTGCAGGCTATGTGGCAGACAGATATGATGTGACAAGAGAAGAATGCATAGAGCGTGCCAGAGAAAGAGTGAAACACAGTGCGGAAGATGCTATGCGGCAGACAGTTGCCGGCTACAGCAGTGTGATTCCGAACAAAAGCTATGTGGGAGTTGACCGGGTGCATTCCAATTATGTCCTCTATCCGGTATGGCTTTTAAATACAACCTGGAAAGGCAAAAGATTTACCTTTGCCATGAACGGGCAGAATGGAAAAATGGTGGGAGATCTTCCGGCAGACAATGGTGCATTCTGGCGATTCGTTTTGCTGGGCGGCGCCGGTGCCGGACTGGTGATCAATCTGATTATGTGGCTGATAAAGCTGTTATAGGGAGGGAAGGCTTATGAAAAATAAAAAAATTACTGCGGCCACTCTTCTCCTTATGACGGCAGTGACTGCATTGGTGCCGGCTGCGGCACAGGCCAAGGAGAATCATCCGCCCAGACTGGTAGATCAGGCTGATATCCTTACAGATGAGGAAGAACAGAAGCTGTCGGGCACACTGGATGAGATCAGTGAAAGGCAGCAGCTGGATGTGGACATTGTCACTGTTTATTCTCTAAATGGAAAAACCTCAGAGGAATATGCAGATGATTTTTATGATTATAACGGTTACGGAATGGGAGAAAACAATTCCGGTATCCTTCTCCTGATTGGAATGGAAGAGAGAGACTGGGCCATCAGTACCTGCGGCGACGGCATACCATATTTTACAGATGCAGGGCAGGAATACATGGTGGAAAAATTCCGTCCTTATTTAAGTGACGGGGAATTTTATGATGCTTTTTCCTGTTTCGCACAGCTTTGTGATTCCTTTATTGAAGAGGCGAGAACAGGGGAACCCTATGATGTGGGGCATATGCCCAGAGAAAAAATGTCCCTGTTACAGATAGCCTGTAATATGGGGATTGGAATATTTTTTGCATTGATGGTGGCTTTGTGGAAAAGGTCACGACTGCGTTCCGTTCGAAGGCAGGTGACCGCTTCTGCTTATATGAGAGACGGCAGTCTGAGGATCACCGCAAGGCAGGACATGTTTGTTAATAAAACAGTCACCTGCAGAGTGATTGAGAGCTCCAGCAGCTCCGGAGGAGGAAGCAGTACCCATACCGGTTCTTCAGGCACCTCCCATGGAGGCTCCAGCGGAAAATTTTAAGAAGGAAATCAGAAGCTATGACAGTAAAAGAAAGACTTGAAGCCTTGCGGGCGCTGATGAAGAAAAAAAATACAGATGCGTATCTGGTACCGACAGATGATTTTCATTGTTCCGAATATGTGGGAAGCTTTTTTAAATGTCGGGAGTATATTACCGGTTTCACAGGATCGGCAGGAACAGCTCTGATCCTTAAGGATATGGCCGGACTTTGGACGGATGGAAGGTACTTTCTGCAGGCCGGACAGCAGCTTCAGGGAAGTGGAATCGAGCTGTTCCGTATGGGAGAGCCGGGGGTCCCTTCTGTGGAGGAATTTCTGGAACAGCAGATGAAAGCCGGTCAGTGTGTGGGATTTGACGGCAGGACCATGTCTGCAAAGAATGCGGATAATCTGCGAAAAAAAATGGAAAAGCAGGGCGTATCTGTCCGTGCGGATGAAGATTTAATCGGGGAAATCTGGACAGACCGTCCGGCATTGTCCTGTGAACCGGCAGCAGAGCTGGATATATGCTGGACCGGAAAAAGCAGAAAAGAAAAATGTGGGGAAATCCGGGAAGCAATGGAAAAAAAGGGGGCAGATATTTTTATTCTGACCTCCCTGGAGGACATTGCCTGGCTGTTAAATATTCGTGGAGGAGATATCCATTGCTGTCCGGTGGTACTTTCCTACCTTATTGTTACAAGAGAGAGGATTATTCTGTTTGCAGATAAAAGAGCTTTTTCAGTGCAGCTTGAAAAAAAGCTTGGAGAGGACGGGATAGAGCTTTTGCCCTATGAGCAGGTTTATGAGGCGGTGAGACATATTCCGGAAAACCGTACCGTACTGGTGGACCGGGAGCAGGCAAATTACCGTCTGGTGAGCAATATTCCTGTCGGGGCTGCAGTGCTGGACAGACAGAATCTGACGCTGCTTCCCAAGGCGGTAAAAAACCCGACAGAAGTGGAAAATACAAAAAAAGCCCATATCAGAGACGGTGTTGCTGTGACGAAATTTATTTACTGGCTTAAGAAAAATGTGGGAAGTCAGACGATCACAGAACTGTCTGCGGCAGAACATTTGTTTGAGCTCAGAAGCCGGCAGGAGCATTTCATGGGAAACAGCTTTGACCCCATTATTGCTTATGGCCCCCATGCCTCGATAATCCATTATTCTGCCACAGAGGAGACGGATATTGCTCTGGAACCAAAAGGACTTCTTCTTGCGGATACGGGAGGACACTACCTGGAGGGAACTACCGATATTACCAGAACAATTGTTCTGGGAGAACTTACTTATGAGCAGAAGAAATATTTCACGGCGGTTCTTCGTGGAATGCTTGCTCTGGCTGATGCCAGATTTCATTATGGCTGTACGGGAGTAAACCTGGATTATCTGGCAAGGCAGCCATTATGGGAGCTGGGACAGGATTACCGTCATGGAACCGGCCATGGTGTGGGTTATTATCTCAGTGTTCATGAGATGCCCAACAGTTTCAGATGGAAACCGGGAAACGGACATAGCGGAGCGGCAGTTTTTGAGGAGGGAATGATCACTTCCGATGAACCGGGATATTATTTGGACGGGGAATACGGAATCCGCCATGAAAATCTTCTTGTTTGTAAAAAGGCGGAAATAACAGAATACGGCCAGTTTATGTGTTTTGAGCATCTTACAATGGTGCCCTTTGATCTGGAAGGCATCCTGCCTGAGGAACTGGGAAGCAGGGGAAGATGTCTGCTGAATCAGTACCATGCCCGTGTATATGAAAATATTTCTCCGTACCTTGATCAGGAAGAAAAGGAGTGGCTTTTCGGGGTTACCCGGGAGATATAGTCTCGCTTGCGGTTATTTTTAATCTGTGTTATACTAAAAGCCAATAGAGCAGGTGAGGAGGGGCTGCACCATGAAACGTAAGACAAAAAGATTATGGAACAAAAAAGGCGGTTTTACACTGGTGGAATTGATCGTTGTTTTATCAATTCTGACAATTCTGGCATCTGTTCTGGTACCCTCCATGCTGGGCTGGGTCAATAAGGCAAAAGAAAAAGAAGCTGAACTTAAGCTTCGCGCAGTGGCGATGGCAGCAGAAAGTGCTTTTATTGAAGTTTACGCATTATATGGCGGTGCAGAACCGCTGGATGTTTTTTACTGGGACAGTGACAATACCACAGATGGTGACAACCGGGAAGCAAATGCATTATTTGCCTCCGAGATGAAAGCGCTGGTGGGAAGTGATGTGGACTGGGAGGATGTTACCTGGGTGAACCGCAATTCGGATGGTGAACTGACTGTCACATATACATATAAGGGTGTGGTATACCGGTATCTGCGGGATGCGCAAGGAAATATTACCATGGGAAAGGCTGATAATCCCATTCCAAATGCATAAGGATTCAGAAATTACCTGGCCAGCATGAAGAGTAGCCCCTTGATGCTGGCCAGTATAATGTTTTTCTATTATTTAAAAAAGGGAAATTTCCCGGACTTTTACGAAAAATTGGAGGAATGATGGGAACCGGACTGAAAAAGGAAGATTCCGCCGCCCTGAAAGGGGTTGCGATTCTGTTGATGATGTTTGCACACTGTTTTCGCTCTGAAAGTTTTTTTCAGGACTATCAGGTGATCTTTTCGCCATTTACGGCAGAACAGGTCATAAGTGTTACTTCATATGGAAAAATATGCGTAAGTCTGTTTGCTTTTGTTACCGGCTACGGGCTTATGTTTGGATATATAAATAATGTAAAGATAAAAAAGAAACAGAGTGCCCGGGGCTGGGTAGCCTCTCATCTGCTGAGTACCATGTCAGGTTATTGGATCGTGGCAATTCTGTCGTATGTTTTTTTGGCGGCAGCAGGAATGCTCAATATTGCAAAATGGGGTGAAAATGTGTTCCAGAGAGTGTATGCGGTGGCAGCAGATATTCTGGGACTTTCTGCTTTGCTGGGAACAAAGACGATCCGGGGCGCCTGGTGGTATATTTCAGCTGCCATTGTATTTATTGTGCTGGCTCCGCTTTTAGCGGAACTGATCGAAAAAATCGGAGGAACGGCGGTGATTCTGCTGGTGGTTCTTTTGCCAAGAGTCCTGAATGTGGGATATACAGGGGGAAACACGCCTTATCCGTTTCTTATGGCCATGGTCTTTGGAATGGTCAGCTGTAAATATGATCTGTTTGCATGGGCGAAAAATGTGAAAATTACCGGAATCCGCTGGCTGGATCAGACCCTGAAGTTCTTTTTGCTGGGAGAACTGGTGCTTTTCGGGGCCTGGAGTTATTTTCAGGCAGACCTGAAGATTTTCTGGGAATACTGTTTTGCAGTAGTGCCTCTGTTTGTTATTTTGTTTTGTGTACTGTTTTTGTTCCGTATTAAGCCGCTGAGAATAATTCTGGCATATATTGGAAAGCATTCGCTTAATATCTGGCTGGTACACACATTTCTCAGGGATTACGGGGCAAAGTATCTCTGGATGGGAAAATATGCATGGACAGCTATGATAATAATTATCGGTTTTTCTCTGGCTGTAAGCATCTGTCTGGAATTTTTAAAGAAAGTTCTGGGATATAATCGTCTGATCGGAATGATCACAGCAAAACTGAAATGAGGAAGGCAGATTGAAAGTATTACAGATAGGAATGGGAAATAATCCCGGCGGAGTGGAGAGCTTTGTGATGAATTATTATCGGGAGATGGCTCCTCTGGGAATACAGTTTGATTTTATCAGTATGTATGGAAAAATCGCATTTGAAGAAGAGATTTTTAAGCTGGGGGGAACTGTCTTTTATGTACCTAATGTAAAAAAGAATTATCACGGGTATATAAAACAACTGCAGGAAATTTTAAAAAAAGGCAGGTATGATGCGGTTCATGTCAATATGCTTTCCGCGGCCAATATTGTACCTCTGCGTCTGGCAAAGGAAGCCGGAGTCCCGCAGATCATTGCCCATTCTCATAATGCTTCTGCTCCGGGGCTGATCCGTAATCTTATGGATAAAATGAACCGGCCGAAAATCTCCCGGTATGCCACATGTCTGGCAGCCTGCGGGGAGAAGGCAGGACGGTGGCTTTTTGGAGAAAGAATCTATGATCAGGGCAAAGTCCATATCCTGCAAAATGCCATTGATGTGGACCGGTTTCTCTTTGATCAGAACAACAGGGAATGTCTGAGAAAGAAGTATGGATGGAAAAAAAAATATGTGGTGGGCCATGTGGGACGTTTTGAGTATCAGAAAAACCACGAGGCCATTCTGGAGATTTTTGCAAAACTGAAACAGCTTCAGCCGGCAGCCGTTCTCTGTCTGGTGGGAGACGGGGCACTGCGGGAGCAGATGGAGCAGAAGGCAAAAAGTCTGGGAATCTTTGACCACATCTGCTTTGCAGGTGTACAGATGCAGGTTGAGGAATATCTGTCCGCCATGGATGTTTTTCTTTTTCCTTCTCATTTTGAGGGACTTCCCTTTACATTGGTGGAGGCACAGGCCAACGGGCTTCCCTGTGTTATTTCTGATACCATTACAGAGGAAATTATCATAAACAGGGAACAGGTGTGCAGGTTGAGTCTTAGTGATGATAAAAATATCTGGGCGAAAGCTGTATATGATGCCGGAAGCAGTCGGCGCAGGGATACGGATAAAATAAAAAAAGAGCTTGCCCATGCTCACTTTGATATTCATACGGAAGCAAAACGTTTAATAAGGCTTTACCAGGAGAACAGATAGATGAAAAAAATCGATTTTGTGATTACATGGGTGGATGGAAATGATCCGGAGTGGAGAGCGGAAAAAGCAAAATACAGACCTGAGGCTGCCGGGGATGCAGTACGCTACCGTGACTGGGATAATCTGCAGTACTGGTTTCGGGGAGTGGAAAAATTTGCTCCCTGGGTAAACAGGATCCATTTTGTGACATGGGGCCATTTGCCCGGGTGGCTTAATACCTCCCATTCAAAACTGAACATTGTGAATCATAAGGATTATATTCCGGAGAAATATCTTCCGGTTTTCAGTGCCAATCCCATTGAACTGAATCTGCACAGGATTCATGGACTGGAAGAGCAGTTTGTATTTTTTAATGATGACATGTTTTTGATTCGGAAAATGGAACCGGAGGACTTTTTTAAGAAAGGGCTTCCAAGGGACTGCTGCATTGAGACAGCTCTTGCCCAGGATGATATTGACAATCCTTTTGCCCATATTCTCATGAATGATGCTGCGCTGGCAAATATGCATTATAACAAAAAACAGGTAATAAGAAAGCATTTTCGGAAATGGTTCCATCCGGCATACGGGCCTATGGTGCTTCGTAACGTTCTGATGCTTCCCTACCGGGAATTTTCCAGCTTTAAGTATACCCACTTGCCCAGTGCTTTTCTGAAGGAAACATATGAGAAGATATGGTCGGAGGAAGGCGAGGTTCTGGATCGTGTCTGCCGCAACCGGTTCCGTTCTCCTGAAGATGTGAATCAGTATGTGATCAAATACTGGCAGTATCTGGAGGGTAAATATGAGCCCCAGTCTCCTTCCATCGGACGGTTTTATACCATCGGGAAGGATGATCCGGCTATTTTAAATACCATACGCAGGCAGTCCTGCAAAATGATCTGTCTCAATGATGATGCAGGAATCCATGATTTTGAAAAAACAAAAAAAGAAATTCAGGATGCTTTTCTGTCAGTTTTGCCGGAACGCTCATCCTTTGAAATTTCCTGAAGGCAGAAGGGAACAGCATGACAAAAGATTCTTTAATGAAGCAGTTAAAAGAAACAGGTATTATTGGAAGTATGCTCTATTATGGGGGTCGCGCACTGTCAAAAATCGAGATGCGCCTCATAGGCGGCTGGTGCAGCAGGCACGGAAAACTGAACAAAAACCGTCTCGTATTGAAAAACAGGCAGATGCAGGATTTCACAGATAATACCAGGGCTTTTTTTGAATATCTGATTAAAAATCATTATAATGAAAAATATGAGATTATCTGGATGGTATCCCGTAAAAGGGATTTTTCCCATCTTCACTATAAGAATGTGAAATTTGTCACGGCAGAAAACAGATACGGCTGGAACAGCTGCAGGGCATATTATTACGGAGCAACAGCCGGTTATTTCTTTTATACAAACCATACGGCGGATCTGAACCGTTATGCCTGCAGCGGACAGACAGTGATCAATCTGTGGCATGGCTGCGGTTACAAGGGAGCTGCTCTGGATAATAAAAACATTCCCCGGAGCAATACCATGGGAAAATTTGATTATGCCCTGGTTCCCGGACCGGTATTTGTGCAGACAAAGTCTGTTTACTGGCAGTGTCCCAAAGAGAAAATCCTGCCGTTGGGGTATCCGAGATATGACTGGATGCTCGATCCTTCCAACAGACGGGATGAGATTATGCAGAAACTGCTGGGGACAGATGCAAAAAATAAAAAATTGATCATCTGGATGCCTACTTTTCGGAAAAGCAGCCTGCAGGGATACGCAGAGGGAGAGATTCAGCTTCCCTATGAGCTTCCGGCAGTGCCGGGGGAAGAAGCCATGGATGAGCTGGATCGTCTCTGTGGAGAGTCCGGGGTGCTTCTCCTCATAAAAAAACATCCTCTTCAGACAGGCTGGGAAGAAAAAACGAAGAGATTTGCAAATATCCGTTACGTTACAGATGAGCAGTTTAAAAAGACAGATATTCCCATGTATCGTCTGGTGGGAGTGTGTGACGGCCTTATCTCAGACTATTCGTCCATTGCAGTGGATTTTATGCTGCTGGACCGTCCGCTGGCATTTATTCTTACAGATTATGAGGAATATAAGCAAAAAAGAGGCTTCGTATTTGAGAATCCACTGGAATATATGCCGGGAGATAAAATATATGATTTTGAAGGGCTGAAGGCTTTTATCCGAAATACAGGGCAGGGAATGGATCCGTACTGTGAAGAACGCAGGAGGCTTCTGCCGAAGATGCATAATGTGAGTGAAAATTACTGTGCCCGTCTTGCAGACTGGCTTCAGATTACACCATAAAATAATAAAATAAGAGAACATCGGAGGTAATATAAATGGCAAAATTAATCGGTTATACCCAGGGAACGTACGATATGTTCCATATCGGACATTTGAATCTGATCAAAAATGCAAAGAGGCGGTGTGATTATCTCATTGTAGGTGTGAATTCAGATGAACTTGTGGAAAGCTACAAACATAAACGCCCCATCATTCCGCTGGAGGAGAGGGCGGAGATTGTCCGTGCTATCAAATATGTGGATGAAGTGATCATTACAGATACACTGGATAAAATGCAGGTATGGAATAAAATCCGCTTTGATGAGATTTACATCGGTGATGACTGGAAAGGAAATGAGCGCTGGGCACAGACCGGCCGTGATATGGAGGCAGTGGGTGCCAGACTGGTTTATCTGCCATATACAAAGGACACTTCCTCCACCATGCTTCGGGAAAAGTTAAAGGATTATTAAGAAAATGTTAAAATGCGTAAAGAAAAAAGTTGACAACTAAAGAACCACTGTATATTATGAAAGTAATAATGTGCTTTTGCGTATAAAACAGATATTGGAGTACAAAAAATGATTGGAAAAATAAAGAAAACAGTTGACAAACTTGACAAGGTCAGAAGACAAAAGGGCAGAAAGGCGATGCTTCGGGCACTCTGGGCAGATGTTACCTATGCTCTGTATGATGGCCATGTAATCCGTTATATTAAGAAATTCCCTCCGGCCATTGTCCCCAACAGAATTCTGTTCGAAACAAATGATGATTTTACAGATAACAGTCGTGCACTGTTTGATTATATGGTGGAAAATGGCTATAACAAAAAATACGAGCTGGTATGGCTGGTTCATGAGCCGGAGAAATACAAAAAATATGAGACAGAAAATGTAAAATTCATTCAGAATTTCAAGAAAGGATCCGGAATCAGAAGAGCGGAAGCCTACCGTTACGCGCTGACCTCTACTTATATTTTTTATACTCAGGCATTTAACTGGATCGGAATGGCAAGAAAAGAGCAGACCTTTGTCAACTTGTGGCATGGCTGCGGTTATAAGGCAAATAAAAAGAACCGTAAGGTGTTTTTTGATTACTGTCTTGTTCCGGGCGAAGTATTTATTAAGACGAAAATGGAATTTTTCGGCTGCAGCTCCAAAAAGCTTCTTACACTGGGATATCCACGGTATGATATGATGCTTCGGGGAAGTGAAGCAGCAACGAAATATAAAGAAAAGCTTCTGAAGGATACAAACAGTGATAAACTTATTTTGTGGATGCCTACATATCGTCATGCATCCAGCGAGCGTCTCAATGAGGAAACTCTGAATAATGAATTCAATATTCCCATTATTGATGATGCGAAGAAGCTTCTGCAGCTCAATGATTTCTGCCGCGAGAATCGCCTTCTCATTGTAATTAAGAAGCATTATCTGCAGATTCCTTATGATTTCGGAGAAAATGTTCTGACGAATATCATATATCTGGAGAATAAAGATCTCAGTGCAAAGAATCTGCAGCTTTATGAATTTATAAACTGCGCAGATGCACTTGTTTCGGATTATTCTTCCGTAGCTATCGATTACCTTTTGCTGGACCGTCCTCTTTGCTTTACGCTGGATGATTACGATGCCTATACAGAATCAAGAGGATGGGTATTTGAGAATCCGCTGGAGTATATGCCGGGTGAACATGTTTACGACATGAATGGCTTCTGCAGTTTCCTGACCCACGTAAAAGACGGCGTGGATGAGTATCAGGATCAGCGTGCAGCTGTCCGTGCAAAAACTCACAACGTATGTGATAATTACTGTCAGCGGGTGCTGGATTATTTCAATATTACAAAATAGAGGGAGAAAGTCGGTTTTGTTTGTGACAGACCGGAATTACAGTCATTATGAAAATATGTATATGGGTAACACAAATATTTGCATTAGGAGGAACGAAGAGAGTTGTTACGCTTCTGGCCAATGAACTGGTGAAGGAGCATGATGTAACCATTATGGTTTATCAGAACCGGTTCAAAGAGGACCGGAATATGTATCACCTCAGTGAGGATGTGAAGGTGGATTACATTGACAATTTTAACTTTGTAAACCGCCATCGCACACCGGCATTTTGCTTTCGTTTCCTTGTAAAAAAATTAAACGAGAAATTCGGGATTTTTAATCACAAATGCTTCAATCACCTGTTGGCGGATGCCATTTTTCCAAAGAAAACACAGGAGAAATGGGTGGAATATCTCAATGCTCAGGATTATGATATTGTGATCACCACAGCGGCGTTAAGCCTCCGTCTCGGTATGATTTCCAAAAGACTGAAGGCAAGGACCATCGGCTGGCAGCATAACTGCTTCAGCGGTTATCTGGAAGTTCCTGGAGTGGTTTTCTGGAAACAGGAATGTCTCCTGCAGGAATATCTGCCTCAGCTTGACCGGTATATCGTGCTCAGTGAGTATGACCGCCGTGATTACGAAAAGATTCTGGGAATTGATACGGAAGTCAAGATCAATCCCCGCAGCTTTGTCAGTGAGAAAAAATGTGATCCTCATGCCAAACGTTTTCTTATGGCTACCCGTTTTGTGTATGCAAAGGGACTGGATCTGATGATGGAGGCCTTTGAGGAGTTCTGTAAACAGGATGATGAATGGGTGCTGGATATCATTGGCGCCGGTGACCTCTGGGATGAGGTTCTGGCAGACGCAAAAAAAAGAAATCTGCTGGATCGTGTTAATTTTGTGGGTTATACAAATGAACCGGAGAAGTATTATCTGGAGTCTTCCGTATTCCTTCTTCCTTCCAGATGGGAGGGATGGCCCATGGTTATTATGGAAGCCTTTGAATTCGGTCTTCCGGTCATTGCTTTCCATACGGGGGCCATGGATTTGATCATAGATGATCAGGTGACAGGATATCTGCCTGAGGCATTTGATACTCATCAGTTCGCGGAAGCTATGCTGAAGCTTGCCCACGATGAGGACCTTCGGGTGCAGATGCACAAAAATGCCATCGAAAAATCCGGAGATTTTGCCATTGAAAAGGCAGTGGAAGAATGGAACGGACTCTTTAAGCGTCTGCTTGAAAAAGAAAAATAGAATTTAAGGGGGCTGTCTCTGAATTATGTTTTCAGGACAGCCCCCTGTATTTGATTTACCGTCGTCCTGCGATGAGTCTGTTCAGAAGCTGGTTGTAGTGAAGCAGCTTTTTCAATTGTTCAATCAGAATGGAGAGAACAAGGGAAATCAGCAGCAGCACCAATGTGATAAGAAATGGTTCTTTAAAGGAATAGGTAAAATCATAGAACCATTTTACACGGATAAAATTGTGTACAAGGAAAATATTTGCGGAATATTTTCCAAGAAAATCCAGTATCTGCCGGATTACAGGCAGTGGGAAAATAAATTCACAGCAAAACATGGTCAGAACCATGGGGATGACTGCATCCCAGAAAGGATACAATTCTCCCTTCAGCGGACCTTCTCTGAGAACCATCAGCAGGAACAGCAGCAGGGCCTCTGCTGCAAATTTGCACACTCTGTTTTTCAGCAGGCTGCCTCCCCGGTAATTTACTGCCTTTGTGATAAGGTTTTCTCCTGCGCAGACGATTCCCACCGCAATACAGAGAATATAGTGCCAGATGTTCCGGTTGTTAAAGGTTACTGTAAAATTGATCACGGTAATAATCGAAAGAAACATTACCGGACCTGTTTTTTTGTATAACAGATACATTGCCGGAAGGATCAGAATCAGCACGATCGCCAGACTGTAGTACCAGAAGGTGGCGATGTAAGTGGGAGTTCCCAGAAGCTGCGCCAGTCCCAGCATATCAATAATAAAATATTCTATGGCATCAGGAAATTCTCTGCCGTAAATGGTAAAAAAACGGTCTGGCTCAAAATACAGGGAAGCAAGGTTTAACAGCAGAAATACAAATATAAAGCTTCCCAGCAGCTTGATCAGTCTGGAACGGAGCATTCGGCTTATGGATTTTCGAAGTGCAGCCGGCTCCTGTCCGTCAAAGGACATCATTTTTTTTGTCAGTCCATAGGCGCTGACAAAGACAAAAATTGCCACGCAGATTTTGAAAAAAGCTGCAATATAATTAATGTACGCTTCAGGGATCAGAAAAGTGAGAGTCTGCCCCTCATAGCGGTCAGGATCCAGAAAACAGTGATGGAACAGCAGCATGATAATGGCAATTCCTTTCAGACAACTGGAATTGGCTGTGCCGAAAATGTCTGCTGCAGTGTCTGAAACAACGGGTCCGGACATATTTTCGGTTGAACGCATAAGTACCTCCTGTGTAGATATTTTCTGAAATATTATAGCATGATAAAAGCAGGAACTCCAGATTTTTCTGAGAAGGTAACTATTGTTGATTTTCATATAAAAACACTTGAGTTTTACACTTTGATGTGGTATACTGTAAAAAACTGAATAAAGAAAGCATCAGGTGACATTTTTATTTCATATGATCAGAATTAAAAATGTATAATAGGGAAACAGGTGAGAATCCTGTACGATCTCGTCACTGTATTTAAGGAGTATAAGATATGTGCATGCACAGCCACTGGGAATACCGGGAAGGCATCTTATATGTTGATCTATAAGCCAGGAAACCTGCCTGCTGCTGGTACGGGAACATGATGTTCCAGATCACGAGTAATTGATTGTACTGTTTGGAAGAATACAACACCTGCTTTTATAATCCTTTTACTCCTTTCGGAAAAAAGGATTTTTTTGTTTCGTATTTTTGTTTCATATTTTACCGGGGTAAGGGTATGCCTTCATGTTTCTGTACCTTAAGAATCTGCTGATGCACAGATTTTATATACATCAGAAATAATAATTTCTTTGGTCTAAGGAGGAAACAAATTATGAAAAACAAATCATTAAAGGCACTGGCTCTGGGACTTTCTGTTACAACTTTTATGATGATGGGCTCCGTACCGGCATTTGCTGAAGAGGACACTGCTGTGGAAGCAGAAGAAACAGCAGAAGATGAAGACGGAGATCAGGCTGCGGCAGATAATGTGGCTGCATTGATCGATAAAATTTATGTGCAGGAAAGAACAGAGACAACAGATGAGGACTGTTTGGCTGCAAAAGAAGCATGGGATGCTCTGACTGATGCACAGAAGGAACTGGTAGAGGGAGAAGAGGCCAGCCCGGATTACTTTGGACTGGATACCGGTGATGCGTCTGCTGATGACCCGCTGAATCAGGATGAAATCGGGGAAAACGAGATTCTGGTGGTAAGCTTCGGTACTTCTTATAATGACAGCCGCGTTGAAGATATTAAAGGAATAGAGGACGCATTAAAAGAAAGCTATCCTGACTGGTCTGTAAGAAGAGCATTTACCGCTCAGATCATTATCAACCATGTGCAGGCAAGAGACGGTGAATTCATTGATAATATGCAGCAGGCACTGGACCGTGCGGTGGAAAACGGCGTAAAAAACCTGGTGGTACAGCCGACTCATCTGATGCATGGTGCAGAATATGATGAAATGATGGAAGCATTGGAAGAATATCAGGATAATTTTGAAGCTGTTGCTGTGGCAGAACCGCTTCTCGGGGAAGTCGGAGACGATGCTACAGTGATTAATGAAGATAAAGAAGCTGTTGCAAAGGCAGTTACAGATGCAGCTATTGCAGATGCCGGATATGAAAGCATGGAAAAAGCAGCAGAGGATGGCGCCGCATTTGTATTCCTGGGTCATGGAACTTCCCATACGGCAAAAGTCAGCTACAGCCAGATGCAGACACAGCTGGAAAACCTGGGTTATGTCAATGCATTCGTAGGAACTGTTGAAGGAGAGCCGGAAGACACCGCATGCGAGTCTGTCATCGAAAAGGTAAAAGAAGCAGGTTACACAAAAGTTATTCTTCGTCCGCTTATGGTTGTTGCAGGTGACCATGCAAACAACGATATGGCCGGTGCAGAGGAGGATTCCTGGAAAAGCATGTTTGAGGCAACCGAAAACTTTGAAAGTGTGGAAGCACAGATTGCCGGACTTGGCAGAATTGATGCAGTAAAACAGATTTATGTAGATCATACAAAGGCTGCAGTAGATTCACTTGCAGAGTAAGGAATCACAAATATAATATCATTAGCAGAAATGCTGCCCGGAATACTTGTGCGGTTTTCCGGGCAGTTTTGCTGAAAAATAAACAGAGGAGAATTGAAATGAAGAAAAAATATGTCAGGCTTATTATGATGTTTGCTGTAAGCGTTTCTATGATCTGCGGTGGAGCATATACGCTTTGTGCGGCAGAAAACACAGAACTGAAAACAGAGGAAGCGTCACCGGAGACAGCAGAAAAAGAATCACAGACAACTCAGAGCAATGTACCTGAGGACGGTATTTACAGTGCAAAATTTGATACGGACAGCAGTATGTTTCATGTAAATGAGGCGAAGGACGGACGGGGAATTCTCACTGTAAAGGACGGAAAAATGACCATTCATGTCAGTCTGGCTTCGAAGGGTATTCTCAATCTGTTTGTCGGAACGGCAGAAGACGCACAAAAGGAAGGTGCTAAGCTTCTGGAGCCGACTACAGATACGGTGACTTACAGCGACGGCTGGACAGAAGAGGTATATGGATTTGATATCCCTGTGCCGGCTCTTGATGAGGAGTTTAGTGTTGCCCTTATCGGAAAAAAAGGCAAATGGTACGATCATAAAGTAAGTGTTACAGACTTGCAGCCGGAAACAGAAGATTCATCGGAAACAACAGAGAAAACGGCAGAAGAAACTGCAAAAGAGGGAGCTTCAGCGGAGAATCTGAATCTGGAGGATGGCAGCTATACGGCAGAGGTTGTTCTTAATGGAGGATCCGGAAAGGCCTCCATCGAATCCCCGGCACTTCTCACAGTAAAAGATCATAAAGCAACGATTCAGATTATCTGGAGCAGCTCCAATTATGATTATATGCTTGCAGGAGACGAGAAATACGAGCCGGTAAATACAGAAGGAAATTCCACATTCCTCATACCTGTAACAGGCTTTGACTGCGAGATGGAGGTCGTGGCCGATACCATAGCCATGAGCGTCCCTCACGAAATATCCTATACCATCTCCATTGATTCCTCTTCCATTAAGAAAACAGAACAGTAATTCCGGAAAAGAAAGGATATTTTTTCTTGACATTTGTTTAGCACTGTGATAATTTAATTAAATAGTGTAGCGCATGGTGCTTTGAATAAAATGAAAAGAACCGATACTTACAACGGCGTAGGGAACGGGGAGTGATACTTCCCGTCCCTTTTTTATTTCATATTTTAATGCTGTATCAGTGTCCGTTTTTATTATCGGAAAAAGGCATGTGCGCATGGTATGTTTTATACAATATTGAGGAAGAAAAGAGGAGACGAGAGGAGAGATTTATTATGATTGAGACAATTAGCAACGTCAACGGAGTCATTAACGGCATTGTCTGGGGATGGCCGGCGCTGGTTCTTCTTGCTTTTGTAGGCGTTCTGATGACCTGCATCACAAAGTTTTTCCAGCTTACACATTTTAAACACTGGATCAAGAACACCATCGGTGCTATTTTCGGGGAGAAGCATGTAACACAGCATACAGGTTCAGGGGATCGTTCCATTTCACAGTTCCAGTCCCTTTGTACTGCTCTTGCTGCAACAGTTGGTACCGGTAATATCGTAGGTGTTGCAGGCGCCATTGCTGTGGGAGGTCCTGGTGCTGTATTCTGGATGTGGCTGATTGCCTTTTTTGGCATGATGACAAATTACTCTGAGAACGTTCTTGGTATTCTTTACCGTCGGAAAAATTCCGAAGGAGAATGGTGCGGAGGTGCCATGTATTACCTGAGAGACGGCCTTGGAAGCAAACCGGGATGTAAGGGAATCGGTACAGTACTGGCAATCCTGTTTTCATGCTTCTGTCTGCTGGCATCCTTTGGTATCGGAAATATGAGCCAGGTAAACAGTATGGTATCCAATGTGTACACAGCATTCGGAATTCCCAAGCTGGCAACCGGTATTTTCCTGTTTCTGGCAGTAAGCCTTGTAATCATCGGCGGTCTGAAACGTATTGCCGCATTTACAGAAAAAATCGTACCGTTTATGGTAATTGCATATCTTGTCGGCACACTGATTATTATCGTGATGCATGCATCTGCCATCCCGGCTGTGTTTGCTTCCATTTTCCAGGGCGCATTTGCACTGAAATCCGCAGCAGGCGGTGTAGTTGGTTCAGGTATTGCCCTTGCAATGCAGATGGGTATGAAACGAGGCGTTTTCTCCAATGAGGCAGGTCTTGGTTCTTCCGTTATGGTTCACTCCAACTCCAATGTAAAAGAGCCGGTACGTCAGGGTATGTGGGGAATTTTCGAGGTATTTGCCGACACCATCATTGTATGCTCTCTGACAGCACTTACCATTTTAAGCTCCGGTGCAGTGGATCTGACCACGGGACAGCTTACCGCAGAAGCGGCTGAAGTTGGTTCCAGTTCTCTTATGAGCTATGCCTTCAGCCAGACCTTTGGTGTTCTGGGATCTGCATTTATTGCCCTTGCCATTCTGCTGTTTGCTTACTCCACTGTTCTTGGATGGAGTCACTACGGATCAAAAGCCTGTGAGTATCTTTTCGGAACAAAATCCATCCTGGTATACCGGGTCGTATTTGTAATCATTGTTCTTGCAGGTTCTGTAATTGAGGCACAGCTTGCATGGGATATTTCAGATACCTTTAACGGTCTGATGATGATCCCCAACTTAATAGGTGTTCTGGTGCTCTCACCGGTGGTAATGAAATGTACCAAAAATTATGTTGACCGTAAGTTCCATGGTTCTTTCGTTAAACCAATGCTTTCCATGTTCCCGGATATTCAGGAGGCACAGGAAAAAGCGCTTGCATCAGAAGGAGATGACTGATAAAATTAAAAAGCCGTATCGGAGAGTTTTCCGGTACGGCTTTTTGGAGGTTTATATGAAGGAATTTTCTTATGTGACTTCTGTCAGGGACAAAAATCTTACCGTGGGGCAGATATTAAAAAAACTGGGCTTTTCTGAAAAAGAAATCAGCCGGCAGAAATTTGTTTCCGGAGGAATACAGCTGGATGACAGGCAGTGCCGGGTGACTGAGAAAATCCGTGAGGGGCAGACGCTGAAGCTTTTATTTCCCGAAAAGAAACAAATAGCCGGAGATGCAGAAGGATTAAAAGCAGATGAAATCCCGGAAATACTTTATGAAGATGACGATCTGATTGTGGTAAATAAGCCGGAGGGGCTGTCCAGCCATCAGGGAAGAGGACATTATCAGGACAATCTGGGAACCAGGCTGCAGCTGTGGATGGTGTCACAGGGAATTTCTGCGTCTGCTGTCCGAGAAATCGGAAGACTTGACCGGGACACATCAGGTTTGATGGTTTTTGCAAAAAACAGAATCTCTGCAGCCCGACTGTCACGACAGCGTCAGGAAGGAAAGCTGGAAAAGCTTTATTATGCTCTGGTCTGGGGAAGCTTCGTAACGGAACGGGGTGTGATCGATCTTCCCATAGGTGCGGTGCCCGGAGAAAAAAATAAAATGGAAGTTTCTGAACTGGGGAAAAAGGCCGTCACCTGTTATCGTGTAATAAAAAGCGGAGCCTTCCGGGGAAGAGAAGTGTCCCTTCTGGAGTGTCGTCTGAAAACCGGGCGGACCCATCAGATCAGGGTACATATGGCGGCATCCGGTTATTCTCTTGTGGGAGATCCTCTTTATGGAAATGATCAGGAAGACAAAGGGGTCCGTCTCTGCCTGCATGCAGGGAGCATTCGTTTTTTGCAGCCTTTCACCGGGAAGGAAATCTGTGTAACGGTCAGGCCGGACAGCTGGCCGCTTAACTGGGAGGAAGAAACATGGCAGAACGGGTGATTTTTCATATTGATGTAAATTCTGCTTTTTTGTCCTGGGAGTCAGCAGAACGGCTGAAACAGCCGGGAGAACAGGTGGATCTGCGTACCATTCCTTCGGCGGTAGGCGGAGATGAGAAAAAAAGGCGGGGTGTGATCCTGGCAAAATCCATTCCGGCCAAGGCTTTTGGAGTGCGGACCGGGGAGAGCATTATGGAGGCACGTAAAAAATGTCCTCATCTTTTGCTGGTTCCATCCAATTATGAACTGTATAAAAAGTATTCCCGGGCTTTTATGAGCATTCTTAGAGAGTATTCCCCGGATGTGGAGCAGTATTCCATAGATGAGGCATTTATGGATATGACCGGTATGGAAAAGCTTTTCGGATCTCCGGTGGATGCAGCCAATACCATACGGGAAAGAATCAGGGAGGAATTGGGATTTACTGTTAATGTGGGAATTTCTCAGAATAAATATCTGGCAAAGATGGCTTCGGATTTTGAAAAGCCGGATAAAGTACATACTTTGTATAAAGAGGAAATCAGAGAAAAAATGTGGCCGCTTCCGGTGGGAGATCTTTTGTTCGTGGGACATTCCACAGTGCAGAAACTTCAGTCCATGGGAATTAATACCATCGGGCAGCTGGCAGCATCCGATGTGAAGTTTCTCACATTAATGTTAAAAAAACAGGGGCAGGCAATATGGAATTTTGCCAACGGAATTGATTTTTCTCCTGTGTTGACGGAGCCGGAAAAAAACAAAGGTTACGGAAACAGTACCACCATAAGCTTTGACGTTACAGACAGTGAAGCAGCCAAAACAGTTCTTCTGGCACTGGCGGAATCTGTGGGAGCCAGACTTCGCAAAGACCGGGTAAAGATCCAGGTGGTCAGTGTGACCATCAAAGACAGTTCGTTCAGAAAAATGTCTCATCAGACAGTTCTGCCCTGTGCAACAGATATCACCACAGAAATTTATCAGACTGCCTGCCGGCTTTTTGAGGAGCTTTGGGACGGCAGGCCCATACGCCTTCTGGGAATTCAGACCAGTCGTATCAGGGAGGATGAGAACAGGCAGCTTTCCCTGTTTGATGACGGAGGCCATGAAAAATGGGAACAGATGGATCAGGCGGTGGATGAGATCAGAAAAAAATTCGGCAGTGATGCGATCAAACGGGCTTCCTTCCTGAAAGAGGATTCTATTAATAAAAGTTTTAAAATTCGTCATCGTGGTGACTGAAAAAGCGTATATAAAATGAATGATATATGATATAATGTCTATATTATTAACATGTGCGTGTAAAAATTCAGAAAATGAGGTGACGTAATGATTAAAAACTGGAATTTGGCAGAAGTGCCGGAAGGAGAAGAGTTAAGTGCCCGCCTTGATGCGGCGCGAAGCAGGCTCTATGAGCAGCAGATGAAATTAAAGGAGCACAAGGTGCCGGTGGTGGTTCTTTTTGAAGGATGGGGAGCAGCCGGAAAGGGAAGCATTATAGGAAAAGTAATCAAGAACATTGATCCCCGCTTCTTTACTGTGGCAACCATGTCTGCTCCCACAGAGGAGGAAAAGCGTCGTCCCTTCCTTTACAGATATTTTAAGCAGCTGCCTCCACAGGGAAAGTTTGTTTTTCTGGATTCGGGCTGGATGGAGCAGACCTGCAAAGAACGTCTGCAAGGCAAGCTCAAAGGAGAAAACTATCAGAAGCGGATAGACAGTATCTGCCGTTTTGAACGGCAGCTCACGGACAACGGATATCTTGTTTTGAAATTTTTTATGCAGATCACAAAAAAGGAACAGAAAAAACGGATGGATATCCTGCAGTCCGGAAAGGATACAAGCTGGAGAGTATCAGAATTTGATCAGTGGCAGAATGAACACTACAAGGAATGCTGCAAGGTTTTTGACCGGTATCTTACAGATACCAACAGTTCCACGGCACCCTGGTATATTATAGACGCAAAGGATAAAAAATGGGCACAGGTGCAGGTACTGGAGATTCTGACCAGTAATATTGAAGTTGCTCTGCAGAACAGCGCTCATTCCGTTCCTGTTTTACAGAATGTTTTTCCGCTGGTAAAAATGCCCAGGCTTGCGGAGATTTCTCTGAAGGATAAAGAGATTCCCGAGGAGGAATACCGTATCCGGCTAAAGCACCTTCAGAAAAGGCTTGGAGAGCTTCATAACAGGATTTACCGGAAACGTATCCCGGTGATCATCACTTATGAAGGCTGGGATGCGGCCGGAAAGGGCGGAAATATCAAGCGGATCACAGAGGCATTGGATCCCCGGGGCTTTGAGGTGCAGCCTATTGCCAGTCCGGAGCCCCATGAAAAAGCCCGCCATTATCTGTGGAGATTCTGGACAAGGCTTCCCAAGGACGGGCATATTACTATTTTTGACAGAACCTGGTATGGCAGAGTCATGGTGGAACGCCTTGAGGGCTTCTGCAGTGAAAATGACTGGAAGAGGGCCTACAATGAGATAAATGAATTTGAGAAGGAACTGGCGGACTGGGGCGCTGTTATTATTAAATTCTGGGTGCACATTGATAAAGATACCCAGCTTGCCAGGTTTACAGACAGACAGAATAATCCGGAAAAGCGCTGGAAAATCACGGATGAGGACTGGCGTAACCGGGAGAAGTGGGATGCATATGAAGCAGCTGTGGACGAAATGCTTCAAAAAACAAGTACTTCTTTTGCACCCTGGCATATTCTGGAATCTGTGGACAAAAAATATGCCCGGATCAAAGCCCTGGAAATCGTTGTAAAGGAACTGGAAAAAGTGGTCGGATAGTTTATCTTAAGGACGCAGATGGCTGCGCATGGTACGAAGGGCGGATTTCTCAAGACGGCTTACCTGAGCCTGGGAAATACCGATTTCTTCTGCCACCTCCATCTGCGTCTTTCCTTCATAGAAGCGCAGCTGTATAATGTGCCGCTCCCGCTCCGGAAGGCGGCACAGTGCTTCTTTCAGAGCAATATTTTCCACCCAGGAGTCTTCACGTGCTTTTTTGTCACTGATCTGATCCATAACGTACAGAGTGTCCCCGCTTTCTGTGTACACAGGTTCAAAAAGACTTACGGGGCTTTGAATGGCATCCAGGGCATATACGATAGTTTCCTTGTCGATGCCGATTTCTTCCGCGATTTCCGTAATGGTCGGCTCCCTCAGGTTTTTCTTCACATATGTTTCTTTTGCGTATATGGCTTTATATGCCACATCCCGCAGGGAACGGCTCACCCTGATGCTGTTGTTGTCTCTTAAATATCGCCGGATCTCGCCAATGATCATGGGAACTGCATAAGTGGAAAATTTCACCTGTAATGAGGTATCGAAATTATCAATGGCCTTAATCAGTCCGATGCAGCCGATCTGGAACAGATCATCCACATTTTCGTTGCTGCTCTGGAAGCGTTTGATTACGCTTAAAACAAGGCGCAGGTTGCCTTTAATGTAAAGCTCACGGGCTTTTTCGTCACCTTCCTTGATCCGACGGAAAAGCTCATCTTTTTCTTCTGGTTTTAATACGGGAAGCTTGGACGTATTAACGCCGCAGATTTCCACTTTGTTAAGTGCCATCTCAGGAATCCTCCTTGTCTTCTTTTGCTACTAAAATGATTCTCAACCGGAGGAAGAAATATACTTTTTCAGAAAAAATATAAAAAATAAAAGCCCTTGACAAACGTGACTGCAGGGGCAACAATGGAAAATGAAAAAGAAAAAGACAGCAGAAAAAAAGGAGATTAAAATGGATAACAAGAAATTTTTTCCCCGGGCAGCAGTGTTTGATCTGGACGGTACCATGTTTGACAGTGAACGTGTGGTAGCTTATTCCTGGAATATTGTGGGAAAAAGTATGGGACTGGGTGAGCACCTGGGGGATGAACATATCCGTAATACCCTGGGAATGACGAGGGCAACGCGAAAACAGTATTTTCTTGATCAATTTGGAAAGGACTTTCCATATGATGAGTTTCAGGAGGCGTATCCTGTTGTTTATATGGAATATGATAAAACTCATGGTGTGCCTGTGAAAGAAGGTCTTTATGAGCTTCTGGATGCACTGGATGAGAAAAAAATCCCTGCAGCAGTGGCTACATCCTCCAGTCCGGATCATGCTTACTGGAACCTGGAACGGGCGGGGATACGCGACCGTTTTGCTGCAATCATCACAGGAGAGATGGTAAAAGAGGGAAAACCCTCTCCGGAAATTTACCTCACAGCCTGCAGCAAACTTGGGATTTCTCCGGAAAAGGCCATGGCGCTGGAAGATGCTCCAAGTGGTATTTTGTCTGCCAGCCGTGCAGGAATGTATACTGTTCTCATTCCGGATCTGCTGGAAGAATTCGGAGAGGCTCAGAAGTATGTCTGCCGCCAGGTACGTTCCCTGAAAGAGGTGGCAGCATGGATCAGAGGGGAAATCCTATAATAAGTGCACATATCGGAGAAGTACGGATTATTTTGAATTTTTATCATCAGAAAGCTTTACAAGGATGATATCATCCCCGATCTGACAGATGGATTCCCATGGAATGATACATTCATTCTCTTTTCCCCAGAAACAGCAAAGTCTGCCGGGCCCGGGAACGATAATGGAAAGGATCCGCCCTGTTTTGGGACAGAATTCCACATCAATGGGACAGCCAAGACTTTTGCAGGAGCACATATTGATGACATCTTTTTGTTTCAGTTCGCATATTCGCATAGAACACCTGCCTGTTTTCATGCCAAAGAAGGCTGATTTGTTCACATATTATGCAAAAAATATGAAAATATGTCTGTCCGTTTATTGACACTCAATAAAAAAATATCGTATAATAAACGATAAATAAGGGATTTGTCCATTCAATTCTGCAGCAAAGGGGAGAAATTTGTGAGATGTCCATATTGCAACCGCGATAACACAAGAGTTGTGGATTCACGGCCGGTGGAAGATACCAATTCCATACGCCGCCGCCGGCTCTGTGACGAATGCGGGAAACGCTTTACCACCTACGAGAAGGTGGAAACTATTCCGCTGACGGTGATCAAAAAAGACCAGAACCGTGAGAGATATGACAGGGGCAAAATTCAGGACGGTGTCCTGCGTGCCTGCTATAAGCGTCCCATTCCCATTGAGAAGATCGAGGAAATGATCGATTCCATTGAAGCCGATATTTTCGGGGCAGAGGATCGTGAGATTTCCAGTACAAGGATCGGGGAGATCGTTATGGAACACCTTAAGAAGCTGGACGCAGTGGCATATGTGCGTTTTGCATCAGTTTACCGTGAATTTAAAGACGTAAGTACATTTATGGATGAACTGAAAAAATTTATGAATTAAGGATGCTTACGTTTTTACCGGAGCATAAGAAAAGAAATGTTGTGAAACAGCCGGGATGTACGGTTGTTGAGGAACACTTCTTTTTTTGTGCCTTTGAGTATCGAAAATCATGCTGTCTTAACGAAATCCTCGCGAAATGAAAAGGAGCTGTCACTCAGGCAGAATATCTATCTGCCCTTGCAACAGCTCCTGTCAGCGTTTGTTATTACATATTAAATCCAGTTTGGAAATTAATACCCGAATACTATACGATACCCTGTGCTTTCATAGCGTCAACAACTTTTTCGAAGCCGGCGATATTTGCACCTACAACATAATTTTCCGGCATATCGTAGCGTTTTGCAGCGTCATCACATTTTTTGAAGATGTCCTTCATAATGCGCTGAAGTCTTTCATCAACTTCTTCAGCAGACCAGGAAAGTCTCATGGAGTTCTGGCTCATTTCCAGTGCGGAAGTAGCAACACCGCCTGCGTTGGCAGCTTTGCCCGGCATGAACAGAACGCCGTTTTCCATTACATAGTTGGTAGCGTCCAGAGTAGTAGGCATGTTTGCACCTTCTACGATATATTTGCAGCCGTTGGCAACAAGTGTTTTTGCGCCTTCCAGATCAAGCTCATTCTGAGTTGCACATGGAAGATAAACATCGCATTTGATGTTCCAGATGCCAAGACCTTCTGTATAAGTGGAACCTTCTACGCGTTCAGCGTATTCTTTGATACGTCCGCGCTTTACTTCTTTGATATCCTTGATTACATCAAGATTGATGCCGTTAGGATCGTAGATGTATCCGTTGGAGTCGTTCATTGCAACAACCTTTGCACCGAGCTGTGTGATCTTTTCAACAGCGTAGATGGCAACGTTTCCGGAGCCGGTAACAATTGCGGTCTTGCCTTCACAGGAATCGTTGTGTGCTTTCATGATTTCATCAAGCATGTAAACAACTCCATAGCCTGTAGCCTGTGTACGAACAAGAGAACCGCCGTAGGTGAGACCCTTGCCTGTGAGAACACCTTCATAAAGTCCGCGGATCTTCTTATACTGGCCGAAAAGATAGCCGATCTCACGTCCGCCTACACCGATATCACCGGCAGGAACGTCTGTATCAGCACCGATATATTTGCAAAGCTCAGTCATAAAGCTCTGGCAGAATGCCATAACTTCTCTGTCGGATTTGCCCTTCGGGTCAAAGTTGGAACCACCTTTACCGCCGCCGATGGGAAGTCCGGTAAGGGAGTTTTTGAAAATCTGTTCAAAGCCTAAGAATTTCAGAATGCTCTGGTTAACTGACGGGTGGAATCTTAAACCGCCCTTGTATGGTCCGATCGCGCTGTTAAATTGGATACGATATCCTTTGTTGACCTGTACAACGCCTTTATCGTCTACCCATGGAACACGGAAGGAGATAATTCTTTCCGGCTCAACAAGACGCTCCAGAATGGAAAGGCTGCGGTATTCTTCTTCATTTCTTTCAATTACAACTTCGAGAGAGTCAAGAACTTCTTTTACTGCCTGATGAAATTCCGGTTCACCGGGATTCTGAGCTACGACTCTTTCGTATACTTCCTGAGTATATGACATAATAGTTTCCTCCTCATCCATGTAAAATAATTTACCGGGGACTATTATACACTAAAGTGATATAAATGAAAAGGGGTGAAGATAAATTTTTTTAAAACATGTTACGTTTTTTTTTCAAAATAAAGGAGGGGCTTGCGAAAGATCGTTAAATATGAGATGATAATAGGAATACGAGAGGAGTGATTATGAAATGAGAACCTTTGAAAAATCGTCAAAGCTGGATAACGTTCTTTATGATGTCAGGGGACCGGTTGTTGACGAGGCCAGCAGGATGGAAGAGGATGGAATGGAAATTCTGAAATTAAATATCGGAAATCCATACCCGTTCGGATTCAGCGCGCCTCAGGAGGTAATTCTGGATATGCTGAGTAACGTGCGCACTTCTCAGGGATATTCGGATTCCAAAGGTATATTTTCTGCCAGAAAAGCGATTATGCAGTATGCGCAGCTGAAAAAGATTCCCAATGTTACCATGAATGATATTTATACCGGCAACGGAGTCAGTGAGCTGATCAGTCTCTGTATGCAGGCATTGCTGAATAACGGCGATGAGATCCTGATCCCGTCTCCGGATTACCCTCTTTGGACTGCTACGGCAACCCTTGCAGGAGGAAATGTGGTTCACTATATATGTGATGAGCAGTCGGAATGGTATCCGGATCTGGATGACATCCGCAGTAAGATCACAGACAGAACAAAAGCCATTGTAATCATCAATCCAAATAACCCTACAGGAGCTGTTTATCCCCGTGAGATTCTTGAACAGATTGTTCAGATCGCACGGGAAAATGAACTGATCATTTTTTCAGATGAGATTTATGACCGTCTTGTAATGGATGGCTATGAGCATGTATCCATTGCATCCATGGCGCCGGATGTATTCTGTGTTACTTTTTCCGGCCTTTCCAAATCCCATATGATTGCCGGTTTCCGCATTGGCTGGATGATTTTAAGCGGTGCCAAAAACAGGGCCAAAGGATATATTGAGGGACTGAACATGCTTTCATCCATGCGTCTGTGTTCCAATGTGCCGGCACAGTCCATTGTGCAGACGGCTCTGGGCGGATATCAGAGTGTCAATGAGTATATTCAGCCGGGCGGACGCGTTTATGAACAGAGAGACTATGTATACAAGGCGCTGACGGATATTCCGGGAATCACAGCGGTCAAGCCGAAGGCAGCTTTCTATATTTTTCCGAAGATTGATACGGAGAAATTCAATATTCATGATGATGAGCAGTTTGCACTGGATTTTCTGCATGAAAAACAGGTATTGCTTGTACCCGGAAAAGGTTTCAACTGGAACCAGCCGGATCATTTCCGCGTGGTTTATCTGCCGAATGTTCTGCAGCTTGAAAAAGCAGTCACAAAGCTGAGGGATTTTCTGAGCACTTACAGACAGCAGTAGGAGGCGGCAGGAACGCCAGAGGCGTTCTTGAAATAAATCGTTAGCATTACGTTAACAAAAAAATTTTTGAGGAGTGGGGAGGAGTATCGCTGAGAGGATATTTGACAAGAAGAAAGGGGACAACTGAATGAATGGATTTTATATGAAAGTTACACCGCAGATTGAAAAGCTGACAGAGGTTTGCCGTGAGCACAGTACTCTGGATGTGGGAGATTACACGAAATACGACGTAAAAAGAGGCCTGCGTGATCTCAACGGAAAAGGTGTTCTGGCCGGCCTTACACAGATTTCCAATGTAAAGGCCACCAAAGTGGTGGATGGCAGGGAGGTTCCCTGTGCGGGAAGTCTTTCATACCGGGGTTACGATATCAAAGATCTGACAGACGGTTTTATCGCTGATCAGCGGATGGGCTTTGAGGAGGTTACGTATCTTCTTCTGTTCGGGGTTCTGCCGGACCAAAAGGAGCTTGCGGAATTCACAGCCCTGCTGGGGCATCAGCGCTCTCTGCCAAGAAACTTTGTGCGCGACGTTATCATGAAGGCACCTTCGAAAGATATCATGAACGGTCTTTCCAGAAGCGTGCTGACCCTGTATTCTTACGATAAGAATCCGGACGATATTTCTTTACCGAATGTGCTGCGTCAGTGTCTGAATCTGATCAGTATTTTTCCCATGCTTTCCGTGTACGGGTATCAGGCATACAGTCACTATATCCGGGGAAAAAGCCTTTATATCCATAATCCGAAAAAGGAGCTTTCCACAGCTGAAAATATACTGAGAATGCTTCGCCCGGATAAAAAATACACGCCGCTTGAGGCCCGTATTCTTGATCTGGCGCTGATTCTTCATATGGAGCATGGCGGCGGCAACAATTCCACCTTTACCACACATGTGGTATCTTCTTCCGGTACGGATACCTACTCTGCCATTGCGGCGGCACTTGGATCTCTGAAAGGACCCAAGCATGGCGGCGCAAATATCAAAGTAGTAAATATGTTCCAGGATCTGAAGCATTCTGTGAAGGACTGGGAGGATGAGGAGGAAGTGGGTGACTATCTCCGCAGGCTTCTCCATAAAGAGGCTTTCGACAGAAGGGGGCTGATTTATGGAATGGGTCATGCGATTTATTCGGTATCTGACCCGAGGGCAGAGGTGTTTAAGCAGTTTGTGGAGAAGCTTGCAGCAGAAAAGAACCGGATGAAGGATTATCGACTGTATTCTATGGTGGAGCGTCTTGCTCCGCAGATCATTGCCCAGGAGAGGAAGATATATAAGGGCGTAAGTGCCAACGTGGATTTTTACAGCGGATTTGTGTACAGCATGCTGGATCTGCCGCTGGAGCTTTACACCCCTATGTTTGCTGTTGCACGTATTGTGGGATGGAGTGCACACCGGATGGAGGAGCTGATCAATACAGATAAAATTATCCGTCCGGCATACAAAAGCGTACTTCCCCCGGCGTCTTATGTTCCTCTTTGCCAGAGGTAGGCTGCAGGTTAAATATGCAGCCGGCCATAAGCCGGAAAAAAACTGTATCAGAAAGAAGGCAGAAATTCATGCAAAAAACAAATCAGGCAGCTCTGATTCTGGAAGGGGGCGGAAATCGCGGCGTATTTACCGCCGGTGTACTTGATTACCTGATAGAACAGCAGGTGAAATTTCCATATGTGGCGGGTGTATCTGCCGGCGCGTGCAATGCAGTAGATTATGTATCCTGCCAGCCGCAGAGAACCAGACAGTGTATGATACTGGAAAACCGGAAATACCGGTATATCAGTATGAAGAACACTATTAAGAAAAAAAGTCTTTTTGACATGGATATGATTTTTGACCGTTTTCCCAATGAAATATTTCCCTTTGATTTTGACACGTATTTTCAGTCGGATATCCGCTGTGAGCTTGTGGTGACAAATTGCCATACAGGAAAAGCCGAATATCTGTCCGAAAACAGAGACCCAAAGAGACTGATGAATATTTGCAGGGCCTCGTCCAGTATTCCGGTGGCAAGCCCTATGGTGGAAATCGACGGTCAATATTACCTGGATGGTGGTGTGGCAGATTCTGTTCCGCTTATCCATGCCATGAAAGAGGGGTACCGTAAAAATGTTCTGATTCTTACAAGAAATTACGGCTACCGAAAGAAAAAGCCGGGTAAGAGCAAGGCACTTTATCTGGCAGCCTTTAAAGATTACCCCAATTTGCTTAATACGCTTCTGAACCGGTACCACAATTACAATCGTACCATGGAGCTGATTGACAAATGGGAAAAAGAAGGGCGTATTTTTGTAGTCCGTCCGCAGGTTACGCCTGTTTCAAGGACGGAGCAGAATGCAAAGGCACTGACGGATTTTTATCAGCATGGAGTGGAGCTGATGAAAGAAAAATTGCCGCAGATGCTGGATTATTTAAACTAAAAGGACGGGTTTTACATGTTTCAATGTTTTTTTCCGGATGAGTATCTGGATTCAGCATACTCTATTGATTATGACAGTTTATATGAGCAGGGCTACAGAGGGCTTCTGTTTGACATCGACAATACCCTTGTTCCCCACGGAGCACCGGCAGATGACAGAGCAAAAGCCCTGTTTGCCCATTTAAAAGAGCTGGGATTTAGAAGCTGCTTTCTTTCCAATAATCAGATAGAGCGGGTTTCTTCTTTTAATGAAGCTGTGGGAGAGCATTTCATTGAAAATGCTCACAAACCTTCTGTGAAAAATTACAGGAAGGCCATGGAAATGCTGGGAACAGACACCAGCAATACGATTTTCGTGGGAGATCAGCTTTTTACGGATATTTACGGCGCGAAAAGAGCCGGAATCCGCAATATTCTTGTAAAACCTATTCATCCCAAGGAAGAAATACAAATTGTCTTAAAACGCTATTTAGAAAGAATAGTACTATACTTTTACCAGAAAGAGGAGGGGAATTCGTGAACCACATAGTTATTATAGGATTTATGGGTTCCGGTAAAACACGTGTAGGTAAGCGCTTGTCCAAAGACCTGGGATTGGAATTTGTTGATGTGGACAAAGTAATCACAAAAAGAATGAATCTGACAGTTAAGGATATCTTCCGCAGATTCGGAGAACCGTTTTACCGGGCGTTGGAAACAACTACCATTAAAGCGTTGATTCAGGACGAAGAAAGAAAAGTGATCTCGCTGGGGGCAGGGCTTCCCATGCAGGAGCAGAACAATAAGTATATTAACCAGCTGGGAACAGTTGTTTATATTAAAGGTTCTGCAGACACACTGAAAAAGCGCCTGGAAGGAAATAACAATCCGCTGCTGGAGGGGGATGATTCTGATGAGAAGATCAAAAAGCTTCTGAAGCAGAGAGATCCGGTTTATGCAGGATTTGCGGATATTCAGGTCGTGACAGGTGTGAAAACCTTTGATGAACTGATTGAAGAAATTAAACAAAAATTGGAAGCGTTAGAAAAAAACAGTTGAAAAAACTGTGCAGGTATTATAGAATATTTCATAGTGAAATGCACAATAAGGAGGAAATATAATTATGATTTCAGCAGGTGATTTCAAAAACGGTATCACACTTGAAATTGATGGCAACGTATGTCAGATCGTTGAATTCCAGCACGTTAAACCTGGAAAGGGCGCTGCCTTTGTTAGAACAAAATATAAAAACATCATTACCGGAGCTGTTCTGGAAAAATCTTTCCGTCCCACAGAGAAATTCCCGCAGGCTCGTATTGAGCGTGTAGATATGCAGTATCTGTACAATGACGGTGAATTATATTACTTTATGAATACAGAGTCATTTGATCAGATCGGTCTTACAGCAGATCAGGTTGGAGATTCTCTTAAATTTGTTAAAGAGAACGAAATGGTTAAGATTTGTTCTCATAACGGAAACGTATTCGCAATCGAGCCGCCTCTGTTTGTTGAACTTGAAGTTATTGAAACAGAGCCTGGATTTGCAGGAAATACTGCTCAGGGCGCAACAAAACCGGCAACTGTTGAGACAGGTGCACAGGTTCAGGTTCCGCTGTTCGTAAACCAGGGCGATAAACTGAAAATTGACACCAGAACAGGTGAATATCTGTCCAGAGTATAATCAATGGAGTTTGTAGACCCTGCAGGACGTATGTTCTGCAGGGGTTTTTTATTGGGGCATTATATTTTGAAATTAAGATTTACATTTGATATTTGGCATGCTATAATCAGTAAAATTATAAAAAGAGGAGGCGAAGGATATGGACAGTTGTGATAATCGAAGTCGGAGCAGACATAACGATGGAACAGGCTTGGATTATTATTCAGGTGTCTGTATATATGCCCTTTAGTACTTAATTATATATTTAAGCCTTACCATCGTTTGGAAAAATATCACAACCGGATCTGTTTGTGTCGTATTTTTTACGATGGATTTTTTATGCCCTTTTTCAGGGAGAATGGAGGCTTAAAGTGAAAAAAGAAATGTTAAAAGAAGCTGCGTTTGTTGAAGAAATCGTTTCTATTATCAGAAGTGGATTGAGTAAAGAACAGCTGACAGAGAAGCTGGGAGATTTTCACGAGAACGATATCGCACAGAGTTTTTCCTATCTGACCAGAGACGAGCGTGCCGCGCTATATAACACACTTGGTGCAGAATGGATGTCTGATATTATATCATATATTGAAGAGCCGGATGAATATATTAATGAGCTGGGAATCGATAAACTGGCGGCAGTCATCAATGAAATGGATTCAGATGATGCGGTTGATTTGTTGGAAGATGTGGACGAAAACATTAAGCGGCAGCTGCGTCCGATCCTGGACGAAGATATCAAAGCCGATATCCGATTGATCAATTCGTATGCGGATGACGAAATCGGCAGCCTGATTACGACAAATTATATTAAGATATCAAGACTTCTGACAGTACGTCAGGCAATGCATGAACTGGTCAGGCAGGCCGGAGAGAATGACAATATTTCAACGATTTATGTTGTTGATAAAGATGGAAAATTTTGCGGTGCAATTGATTTGAAAGATCTGATTATCGCCCGGGAAAATGATGAACTGGATGATATCATCAGTTATTCTTATCCGTATCTGGCCGATCATGAAAAAATATCCGAAAGCATAGAAAAAATCAAGGATTATGCGGAAGATTCTCTTCCGGTATTAAATAATGCGAAAGAAATCATAGGTATTTTGACAGCCCAAGACGTGATCGAGGCAGTGGATGATGAAATGGGAGAAGATTACGCAAAATTCGCCGGTCTGACTGCCGAAGAAGATTTGAAAGAAACGACAACAGAGAGCATGAAAAAACGGTTGCCCTGGCTTATTGTGTTACTGTTTCTGGGAATGCTTGTATCAAGTGTTGTGGGAGCGTTTGAAGGAGTTGTGGCAGTTCTGCCTGTTGTCATCTGCTTTCAGTCCCTGATACTGGATATGGCGGGGAATGTGGGAACACAGTCGCTGGCTGTAACGATTCGTGTACTTGTTGACGAAGAATTAAGTGCAAAGGATAAATTCACACTGGTAATAAAAGAAATGAAGGTAGGCATCAGCAACGGTTTATTTCTGGGCATATTGTCAATGATTTTTCTGGGCCTGTATGTTGCTTTCTTTAAAGGCTACAGTGTTTTTTATGCATTTATGATATCCGGATGCGTTGGTATCTCGTTGATGGTGGCAATGATTATTTCGAGTCTGGTGGGAACGCTGATTCCGCTGTTTTTCCATAAAATAAAAGTTGACCCGGCGGTGGCATCAGGTCCTCTTATCACAACCGTAAACGATCTGGTTGCCGTAATTACGTATTATGGTCTGGCATGGATACTGTTGATTCAATGCATCCATATAGCGTAATAAAACAGAGAGACAGGTTCCGTGGCATAAGCCACAGAACCTGTCTCTCTGTTTTAATGGACCTGGCGGGAATCGAACCCGCGTCCGAAAGCCTATTCACCCAGGCATCTCCCATCACAGTCGCTGATTTAACATTCCCTCGGCAGTACGCCCACCGACAGGCTTACCGCTTCAGTAGCTTCATGATACATCTGCCGGGGCAAAGCTTACCCGGCAAGGTTTCTCACATAGTCGACGCCAGATTCCTGATGTGTGAGTGCATCAGGGCTGACGAGCTGCAATTAGGCAGCTAACGCTAACTTTTCGTCTGCGTTTATATTTAAGTTCCCGATTGATACGCAGTTCAGGAGGCTGCGGATGGCTTCCCAAGCTTCAAAACCCCCGTCGAAACCAGTACAAGCCCAAATGACCTTGCATGGTGTGCTATCATAAAAAATAGCAAAACAGACGATGCGTTTTTCGCTGTGCTACTATTATAGGCACAACCATCTTATCTGTCAAGGAAAAAATTTATTCTCCAAATTCCTGTGCGCATTTTTTGAGCATTTCGCGGATCGGAAGATGGTATGGACAGCGTGTTTCACATTCGCCGCATTCCACACAGTCGGATGCTTTTTCATTTAAGGTTGCATAACGGCTGCGCGCCCAGTCTTCCAGACCGTAGCGTTCCAGATAACCGGCAAAAAGAAATACGTTCGGGATGCTGATGCCTACGGTACAGGGCGCACAGTAATTGCAGCGGCGGCAGAAGTTTGTGCCAAGCTGATCTCTGACGGCCTGTACAGTTTTTGCTTCCTCTTCTGTAAGCGGAGCTGTATTTTGTACAGCTTCCAGGTTCTGGATCATTTCCTGTTTTTCAGCCATACCCGGGATTACTACCGTTACATCCGGATTGGAACAGACATAACGTAAAGCAAGAGCGGCATCTTCGATTGCACCTCCGGCAAGAGGTTTCATACAGATGAAGCCCACGTTTTTCTCTGTACATTTCTGAATCAGTTCTTCCCCCTGGTTTTCCACAATGTTATACGGGAACATGATGGTTTCCACCCAGTCATATTCCAGAGCGCGTTCAAATACCGCTTTGGAATGAGCGGTGAGGCCGATATGGCCGATCTTTCCGGCGGCTTTTGCCTGAAGGAGCGCGCCGAGGGCACCGTCCTGTGCGATGACCTGATCCAGCTGGTCCATATTCGGGTTATGTATCTGATACAGATCAATGTAATCTGTGCGAAGATTTTTCAGACTGGTTTCTATATCGGCAGCCATAGCCTCCCATGTACGTGCCATGCTCTTTGTGGCAAGAATAAATTTATCTCTGATACCTTCCAGGGCATATCCGAGATACTCTTCGCTGACGGTATATCCTCTGGCCGTATCGATATAATTGATGCCGGCTTCCACTGCCTGATGAAGAAGTGCTTTCGTTCCTTCGGCATCAATACGCTGAATGGGGATTCCGCCGAATCCGAGGCGGGAAATTTCAAGTCCGGTCTTTCCAAGTATTCTGTATTCCATAATAAACCCTCCTGTAAAGCATTCTGTTAAGATGTTTTTATAATAAAACATTTTTATTTTAGCACAGTGGAAAATGTCTGGCAAGTATTGGATTCCGCGATTTTTCGATATTTGCTGGGGGTCATCCGGTGCCTTCTTTTAAACATTCGGATAAAGGTTTCGGGGTTTTTAAAACCGATTTTTTCGCTGATATCGTTTACGCTCATCTGTGTATATAACAGATAATTTTCCCCCTGCTGCAGACGGATATTTTCCTGCAGTTCAGAAAAGGTAAGGCCGGCTGTTTTTTTGATCAGCCGGGAGCAATAAGGAACCGAAAAATGAAAATGCTCCGCCACCTGTTCCAGAGTCAGATCGGCATAATGATTGACAATATAGTTAAACATTTCTGTTTCAGAGCTGTTTTTGCCGCCGGTGCTTTTGGATGTTTCCATATGACTCTTGTGAAGACGCATCAGCTGGGTAAAAAAAATCGTTAAAATGCTGCAGATGATCCGGTCGGAGTATTCATCCAGATGTACCTGTTCGATATACATATCCAGCACATAATTTCGGATGACCGGATCCCCGTTCGTATGAAAAAGAAGATAGGGGACTTTGTGTTTTTCATAAATGTTGTTCAGAAAAAACATGGAAATCTGGGTTTTGTCCCGCACAGTGTTGATAAAAATATCAAGAAAAGTACTGCGCCGGATGAGGATATTTAAGATCACACTGTCATCTTTGACGTCAATGCCGTGGGTAACACTGGGAGCCATAATGCACAGATCCCCCGTCTTTAACAGGATTTCCCTGTCGTCAAAAATCTGCCGGCATTTTCCCGAGAGGACGTAGATTATTTCAAAAAAGGAATGCTCGTGATAAAACACAGGAAAATAGCGGGGATGCTTCACAATGGAAACATTTCGGCCAAGGCTGATGAAGGTGTCTTCCGGGGGAGAGGAATCAATGGCTTCCGGATGCAGCAGATACCCCAGTTCTTCCGGTTTGTCTTTATATTTTTCAATAAAAGGGGACAGAGACTGCCCGTTTTCACAAAGTTGGAAAAACTCCCGATACATGCTCTCCTCTTTGGAATAGGCAGACAGTTCGTCAATAATCATAGGATAATTCATAATTCACCTTCGATTTTCAATGGATTATTGTTCGTAGCTGCGAAGATACGAAACAGTTACGCAACGGTAAATAAATCATATCTGATTGGTTAATAAAAGTCAATCAAATTGATGATACAAAGTCATAGATATGAATGTTTCTTTCATGTATAATGTGCTCAACAGGTTGATAGTATGGGGTTCGGATTTAAGGAGGAAATATGGAACAAAAGCTTATGTTAAAGGATATGGTTGTGGAGCATCAGAAATCGCCGCTGGGAATCGACTGCACAGAGCCGCGGTTTGGCTGGAAGCTGGTCAGTTCAGAAAATAATGTATTGCAGACCGCTTATCGGATTACAGTGTCTGCGGATGGAGTGGCGGAAGCAGATACCGGGATAGTAGAGAGCGCACAGAGCATTGAAGTGACGATTCCGGGCTGGCATGCAAAGCCCATGACAGAATATGTGATTCATGTGACGGCTTGGGATAATCATGGAAATATTGCGGAAAAAGAAACCACATTTGAGACCGGACGTATGGGGACAGCTTTTGGCAGCGCCTGGGTGGAGCCGGAGCAGATTCCCACACCAAACAGCTGGATGGGAAAAAAGATGGATTCTGACAGTGTTACTGAAAATATTTATAATGGAAAAGATCGTGATTTTAGTGAGTTTCAAAAAGCACAGTACATAAGGATTCCTTTTGAGATTCATAAGGCAGTAAAAAAAGCCCGGGTATATGCCACCGCCCATGGTATGTATCTCTTTGAAGTAAACGGGGTAAGGCCGGATGACAGAATGTTTGCACCGGATAATACCTCCTATCATAAAATTCTTCAGTATCAGACCTACGATGTAACCGGATTATTAAAAGAAGGAAAAAATGTACTGGGATTTATTCTGGGAGACGGATGGTGGACAGGCCGGGTGGGCGTCAGCGGCGATTCCTGCCAGTACGGGGACAGGCTGGGCCTGCTTACAGAAGCCGTAATCCGGTATGAAGACGGTACGGAAGAGAAAATCACCGGAGAGAACGGAGTATCCTCCACCGGTCCCATCATATTTTCGGATCTTTTTGTGGGAGAAAAATATGACGCCACAAAGGAACTGACAGGATGGAGCCTTCCGGATTACGATGATTCCTGCTGGAAGCCTGTAAACCGGGTGGAATATCCCATGGAAAACCTTAGGGGCCAGAGTGATCCGCCGGTCCGTGACGTGAAAACATTTATTCCGGCAGAGATCATCCGGTCACCAAAGGGAGAAATCATTCTGGATGCGGGCCAGGTGGTTGCGGGCCAGGTGGAATTTACTGTGGAATCACCGGAGGGTATCACCATCAAATTAGAGCATTCGGAAATTCTGGACGAAGAAGGTAATTTTTACCATAATATTGTGGGTACAAATAAGGAACAGACTGTTTTTTATATTACGAAAGACGGTAAACAGACCTACCGTCCCCATTTTACATATCATGGATTCCGTTATGTACGCATAACCGGATGGCCGGGAGAAATTTCTCCGGAAATGTTTAAAATACATGTCCTCTCCAGTGAGATGGAGGATATTGGATTTTTTGAGACCTCTGACGAGAGAATCAATCGTTTGCAGCAGAACATCTGGTGGAGCCAGATCGCAAATACCATTTCCATTCCCACAGACTGTCCTCAGAGAGAAAAAGCAGGCTGGACCGGCGATATTATGGTGTATTCACCCACTATGTGTTTTCTTCGCAATGCAGATGCTTTTCTCACAAAATGGATGGATAATGTCCGGGCTGACCAGCAGCCGGACGGAGCCATTCCCATGATCGTACCTTTCCTGAAGGCTTATGAGATCTTTGTAAAAGCATCCACCGATTCCATCACAAGCTGCGGATGGGGAGACGCGGTCATCGTTGTTCCCTACAGCGTATATCAGGCCTATGGCGACAAACGGATACTGGAAGAGAATTACGGTGCAATGAAGCGTTGGGTGGCATATATTCAGAATCGTGCAGAAAATGTTCATCCCGAAGGTTATGAATCCTGGGACGAAGTCCGTAAAGAGCGTAGCCGGTATCTGTGGAATACAGATTTTCATTACGGGGACTGGCTGATTCCAAGTATGGTGCTGGGAAATCCCGATGCAACTGTTATGATGGAAACGGCTTACGCCACCATGGGAATCGTAGCCCCTGCATATTTTGCCTTCAGTGCAAAAATGATTGGAAAAGTAGCTGAAATTCTGGGAGAAAAGGAAGATGCGGTATATTATCAGCAGTTATATGAGAACATCCGGAAAGCATTTATAGAAGAATATGTCCACGAAGACGGTACGCTGGATGCGGATTTCCAGGGAATTTATGTGATCGCCCTGAAAAACAATCTGGTACCTGAAAAGACCCGGCAGAAAATGGTGGATCATCTCTGTGATATGATTCAAAAAAATGGAGGCTGCCTGGATACAGGCTTTCTCAGCATTCTGTTTCTGATGGACGTTCTCTGTGAAAACGGAAGACGTGATGTGGCATATCAGCTGATGTTCCAGACAAAATGTCCCAGCTGGCTGTATGAGGTGGAAAAAGGTGCGACCACCATGTGGGAGAGCTGGGGTGCCATTGCCGAGGATGGTATGGTTAGTACCTACAGCTTTAACCATTATGCTTTCGGTTGTGTGGGAGAATGGATGTACCGGGAGATTGGCGGTCTTCAGGCAAAAGAGCCGGGATACAAAAAGATCCGTGTGGCTCCTTCTCTGGACTGCGGTCTGACCCGGGCAGAAGTCAAGGAAGAAACACCTTACGGCACCGCGTCCGTTAAATGGGAAAAAGAAGAGGATAAAACAACAGTAAATGTGGTAATTCCGGCAAACACTACAGCAGAGATTGTTTTGCCGGGCAGAGATGTGGAAAACATTGGAAGCGGAAAATATACATATATAGTCTAATGTTGGGGACAGAAGATTTCAAAAGACATCATACAATTTACATAAATCATCATCAGGAGGAATAAAAAATGTTTGAAATGACTTATAAGAGTTTTAAAGATGAAATTCAGCTTTCCAGACTTGGCATGGGAAATATGCGCCTTCCTGTAAAGGCCGATGAACCGGGTGAACCCATTGATTACGATGCGGCAAAGGCGATTATCGATAATGCAATGAAAGCCGGTGTGAATTATTATGACACGGCGTACATTTATCATAACGGAAAATCAGAGGAGTTTGTGGGAAAAGCGTTGGCAGAATATCCCCGGGACAGCTTTTATGTTGCGGATAAATTTAATTTTCAGGCAAATCCCGATTACAGAGAACAGTTTGCAGAACAGCTGAAGCGCCTGAATATGGACCGGATCGATTTTTATCTCCTTCACGGAATTCAGGATTTCTGGGTTGAGGATGCACTCAGCTGCGGCTGCATCGATTATTTTGATCAGATGAAAAAAGAAGGAAAAATCCGGTATCTGGGCTTTTCCTTCCATGGGACACCGGATGCTCTGAGAAAAATTCTCCCTGCCTATTCCTGGGATTTTGTTCAGATACAGCTGAATTATTATGACTGGTTATATGAAAGTGCAAAGGAGTTATATGAAATTCTGGATGAAGCAGAAATTCCGGTTATGGTTATGGAGCCGGTGCACGGCGGAATGCTTGCAGATCTGGGAGAACAGGCAAATCAGGTTTTGAAAGAAGCTGCCCCTGACAAATCTGTTGCTTCCTGGGCTATGCGCTGGGTAAAAAGCCTTCCCAGAGTGCAGGTAATCTTAAGCGGAATGTCTGATCTGGAGCAGCTTCAGGATAATATTAAAACCATTTCCCATGAGGCAGATGTTTCAGAAGAGGACAGAAAGCGGATTGAAAAAGCCTGTGCCATCGTGCGGGCAAACACAGCCGTACCCTGTACAAAATGCCGGTACTGTGTACCAAACTGCCCAATGGAGCTGAATATACCGCTGCTTTTATCTTATTATAATGATGCAAAGCTTTCCGGTGTCTGGAGGCTGAATAACCTGGAAAGTGCCGTAAAGGGAAAAATGCCCTCACAATGCGTGGCATGCGGCTCATGTACAGAGCATTGTCCGCAGAGCTTTGATGTTCCTAAATATATGGCAGAGCTCACGGAGATGCTGGGGCAGATTTAATACAACATTTCAGAAGGAATTCCCCGCTTTAGGCGCGCAGAGCGCTAAGCGGCGGGAAACAAAATAATTTCAGTAGCGGGTGACAAGGAGAAATGAAAATGAGAAAGATATTGGTTGTTGTGGGAAGCGGCATTAAGGGAGGCAACACGGACAGGCTTACCGATGCGTTTATCAGAGGAGCTTCCGAAAAAGGCCACGAAGTATATAAGTATTTTCTTGGAGATACAGATATTCACGGATGCCGGGGCTGCGGTGCCTGCCAGAAAAACGGCGGAAAATGTGTAATAAAAGATATTATGCAGGACATTTATATGTATGCGAAAACGTGTGACACCATTGTAATGGCATCCCCTTTATACTTCTGGACATTTTCTTCCCAGATCAAGGCATTTTTTGACCGTTTGTATGCATTGTCAAAAGATAATATTTACCCTGCAAAGGATACGGTGATGCTTATGACCGCTGAGGATAACGGAGAAAAAACCTTTGCGTTTCCCGATCATTATTACCGGTTTATCACAGAAGGGTTGGGCTGGAAAAATGTTGGCACATATTATGCCGGAGGATGTCACGGTGCCGTATCGGGACGTTTCATTGATGAAAAACATCTTCAGGGTGCATATGAACTGGGTAAAAATCTGTAAAAGTGAGGAGAATTTCAGATGTTATTTGATGCAAAATGGATCAAGGCAGCAGAGAACCTGGGCGATGTCTGTCCGGTCTTTAAAAAAGAGTGGAAAATCACGGAAAAAATTAAAAAAGCAGAGTTGATTTTAACTTCGCTTGGTGTTTATGAAGCTGTTTTAAACGGAAAAAGAGTAAGTGAATATGTGCTGGCGCCTGGCTGGACAGTATACGAAAAGCGTCTTCAGTATCAGCGTTACGACATCACAGATTTGCTTTTGGAGCAAAATGAAATAAATATTTTTGTGGGAAAAGGATGGTTTTCTTCCCCCATGCCCGGCTGGAAGGATTCGAAGGATAAGCTGAGAAGAATTGTACGTCCAAATGGAATTCTTGGAGAAATACATATCGAATATCAGAATGGCTGTATTGAAAAAATTATCACAGATGATTCCTGGATGTATGGGGAAAGTCCGGTTCGTTTCAGCGAGATTTACGACGGAGAAGACTTTGATGCAGCCTTTGAAACAAGACGCTGGTTCAGGGTGGAAGAGTTTGACTGGGACAAAAGCATTCTGATTCCCCAGGAAGGCGAAGAAATCCGTGAGATGGAGCGGGTTTCGGCAAAATCTGTCATCAAAACACCTGCCGGAGAAACGCTTATCGACTTTGGGCAGGAAGTGACCGGATATGTGGAATTCACCGTTGATGCAAAAGCAGGCGACAAAATCCACATTCTTCACGGAGAGGTTTTAGACAAAAACGGAAACTTTTATAATGCCAATTACAGAGATGCAAAGGCAGAAATTCATTATTCCTGTAAAGATGGTCTTCAGACCTGGCATCCTCATCTGACCTTCTTTGGATTCCGATACATCAAGCTTGCCCAGTTCCCGGGTGAAGTAAAACCGGAACAGTTCCAGGCGGTTGTGGTGTACTCAAACATCAAAAGAACAGGTCATCTTTCCTGCGGAAATACACAGTTAAACCAGCTTTTTTCCAACGTGATCTGGGGTCAGAAGGGCAATTTCCTTGATGTTCCCACAGATTGTCCGCAGCGTGATGAGCGCCTGGGATGGACGGGAGATGCCCAGGTATTTGTGAAAACAGCCAGTTATAATTTTGATGTGAAAAAGTTTTTCCGCAAGTGGCTTCGTGACCTGGCAGCTGATCAGAGAGAGAATGGCGGCGTGGGACAGGTTATCCCGGATTATCTTCCGGAAGGAGAACCAAGTGCGGCATGGGGCGATGCGGCGGTAATCTGTCCGTGGCAGATTTATTTAACCTATGGAAATGAAGAAATTCTAAAAGAGCAGTTTGACAGTATGAAGGGCTGGGTGGATTATATTACAAAATCCACGACCACACCGTATCTGTGGACAGGCGGAGTACATTTTGGCGACTGGCTTGGGCTTGATGCTCCGTCCGGAAGCTACAAAGGCTCCAGTCGGGAGGACTTTATCGCAACGGCATTTTATGCGTATTCCACCGAACTTGTAATAAAGGCCGGCGAAATTATCGGAAAAAACGTGGATGAATACAAAGCCTTATACGCAGAAATCGTAAAAGCTTTCCGGCAGAATTACCCTGTTTATCTGACCCAGACAGAATATGTACTTGCCGTACAGTTTAAGCTGGCAGAGGATTTGCAGAAAACGGCAGATGCCCTTGCCGAAATGGTGGTTCGGGACGGTACGCAGATTAAGACCGGATTTGTGGGAACTCCTTATATTCTTCATGTACTCAGCGATTACGGACATGCGGATCTTGCATATTCCCTGCTTTTAAGACGAGAATATCCTTCCTGGCTGTTTTCTGTTGATCAGGGTGCCACAACAATCTGGGAGCATTGGGATGGAATCATGGAGAATGGAGAATTCTGGAGTACGGATATGAACTCTTTCAACCACTATGCATACGGCTCTGTGGCAGACTGGGTCTATGAAAAAGCAGCCGGAATACGGCGCCTG
>JAXFBD010000100.1:0-2539 GCA_034118545.1 Blautia sp. | reverse complement strand
GGATTTACAAGTGGAATCATACAAATTCTTATCTGCGATAACAGTTTTTTTACTTCATAAAAATCTTCAATCATCCATCCGCTTTCATAAGCCTGACAGTATTCAGAAGCCGCCCGGCAAAGCAACTCAGGTATTTCCTGTTCTGTTCCTCTGCATCCGGACATACAGAAAACAGCTTCATCGCCATTTCCGATTTCCAACATTGGAATCATCCGCTCATCATGGCTGCTGCCGATTACTCTAAACTGACAAAAATCACTATACCGGCGGGCAGTTTCCCAAAGCTTATAATATAGCTCTTCATAAGATATTTCTTCTTTTTCCGGTTTCGTATTTTCGGAAAACATCTCTCCGGATAAACTTTCTTTAGGATCCATTTTTTCTGTCATCTGCAGTTTCTCCTTATTTTCATATATCATTTACAGCTCATACTTCAAGAATGCCTCTATATATTTTATTATATGAAAAAGGACAGGCCAAAAGACCTGTCCTTATATTTCAAAACTGATTATTTCACAGATTTTATTCTTCTTCTGACGATTACATATCCTCCACAAAGAAGGGATGCGCCAAGAAGAAGGAACATGTTGCTTACAGGTGCTTCATCTGCCGTATTTGCTGCAGAAGCTGTAGTTGTTGCGCCTGTGGAGGTGGTAGAACCTGTATTAGACTCTGCGTCATCTCCGGTTGATGTACCACTTCCGCTGCCTGAGCCAGGATCACCGCTTTCCGGATCACCTGTCGGTGTAACAGTACCTGACGGTGTGACAGTGATCGCCTGGGAACGGAACTGGTATACAACAGATTCCACTGTATCTGTTGCTTTCCACTGGGCTCCGTCAAATACCCATTTCTGGAAGAACACATACATATTGTATGTAGCTGCCTGGGTGATACCATTCTTTGCACCGATACGCCATTTATCGTTTCTCTGGTTCTCTGTAGGATTTGAAGAGGTACTCCAGTAAATTGGTACCCACTTCACATCCCCCTTGCCAGGGTTGGTGTTATCTGTTCCTGCACCTGTTACCGTAAAATCATAGAAAGTGTTTGGATAAAATGCCAGAGGCTTCTCCAGACCACTCACCGTACTCTCGGTTACTGCCGGAATCCTTGGTGTATAGGTAGGTGTAGGAGTAGCATCTAAAGGACGTGTGCTGTTCTTAATATGGAACGATGCCACAGCTGTCTGCTTGTCACTGTCAATGGCAAAAAGCACGATATCGAAATATCCACTAGCTGTCTCTTCTCCAAAACCTTCAATATCGAGGGTAGTTGCTTCATTTCCCTTAACATTTGTCTTTGCTTTATTCACATCGAACATATAGCTGTGTGAACCATTAGGGTCTGCACACTCATTTACTTCGTAGTAATACTTGGCATCTTTATTTACCGTAAAGGTAATATTCGCCATGGAATGACTTAACCACATGGTTTTGCCGGTCTTCTTGATTGTCAGAGGCTCCACAGCTGGTGGACCTGACGGTTCCGGTGAAGGTGGAGCTGATGGTGCTGCTGACGGTTCCGGTGAAGGTGAAACTGATGGTTCCGGAGAAGGTGTCGGCTCTTCCGTAGGTGTTGGAGTCACAAGGATACCATCTGGATTCAATTCAAGATTCTGTCCCTCCATGGGCTCAAAAACAAGGTTTCCGTCATCTACCATATCGGAACGGCCGTTCAGTTCTACAACCTGCATATTTTCTGCAGCACCGATAACAGAGAACGGAATCTTACAGTTGATCGCATTTTCTCCGGCGATGGTAATCGTTCCATCTAAAGCATCCGGATCGGAAGTTTTATAAAGTACAATACCTCTTCCTGAAAGATTCTGGAATGTGACAGTTCCATCAATTATCACATTGCCTGCTGAATATACAGCGCCGCCATTGGCTGCACCTGCCCCATCTTCAAAAACAGAACCACAGTTGGAAACTGTACAGTCCTCCATTTTCAGCATACCGCCCGGCAGATCAACTGCACCACCCAGATTAGCATCTGAAATATTATTCATAAGATCTATTCCGGACAGAGTAACATTTGAGGACGCACCTCCGCTGATCAGAGCACCTGTGGACTTACCCGATACAGGACCATCCGAGCATGATCCGTCAACAATAATCTTTCCGGAAGAATAATCTGTAATAGCATTCTTTTCATCCTCACCGCAGGAACGCTTCAGTGACGCACCGTCCTCCACTTTAAACAGTGATCCGATTCCGCTTTCACTGCCACTGCCGGGATCCCGTTTCATTGTGACCGTTTTTCCGGATGCCGGTATGATCACAATATCTCTGCCAGCCGGAATATTTATGGCAGAACTTATAATAAAAGCATCTGCGCCATCAGGAACATCCACCATAATCACTGTGGTTTCTTTATCTGCGATGTCAATGGCCGCCTGAAGGTCTGAAGCTGTTTTTACAGCAGTATCCTCCGGTGCCTCTGCTTCCGGCATATCTGTAGGAGTTGCAGTAGGTACTTCTGTAGGCTCAGCATCTGCTGCCGCCTGGGCCGGATTCAGTTCCGGTTCCTGTACAGG
>JAXFBD010000099.1:0-3744 GCA_034118545.1 Blautia sp. | reverse complement strand
GACTATATCTTCTTATAATATATCATTGGAAAAATCCTGCGTCAAGAAACAGGCAAAAGAATCAGGCTGCCGAAAATGCCTGAAAATCGCATCTTTGCAGCAGCCTGAATTCTCTCTCTGAATCTATATGATCAGATTATCTTTTTGTTTTCCTTCTCAACTCTTTTTTCGCTTCCATTTTACTTACAATAATGGAGCATGCAGCATCACCTGTAATATTAACAGTTGTACGCCCCATATCAAAGATTCGGTCAACACCTGCAACCAGTGCAATACCCTCCACAGGAAGACCGACGCTCTGCAGCACCATTGCAAGCATAACCATTCCGGCACCGGGCACACCTGCTGTACCGATTGACGCAAGTGTTGCGGTAAGCACGATCGTAAGCATCTGCGGAAGTGTCAGATTCACACCATAGCAGGTAGCAATAAATACGGCACAGACGCCCTGATAAATTGCAGTTCCGTCCATATTGATGGTGGCACCGAGCGGAAGTACAAAGCTTGCAACTTCTCTGTCTGCACCAAGCTTCTCGGCACATTCCAGATTCATGGGAAGTGTACCAACGGAAGAAGCACTGGAAAATGCAAATACCATTGCCGGAGCCATTCCCTTAAAAAATGTGATCGGATTAATACCCGCCATAGTTTTTACTGTAGCAGAGTATACCACAACTGCATGAATAATATAACAGATGTATGCCGTCAGAAGCACCATTGCAAGAGATCCCAGAATCTTGGTTCCGTTTTCTGCCACTACAGGTGTGATCAGGCAGAATACACCGATCGGGGAAAGCTTCAGGATCATTTCCATAATGATCATACTTACATCGCAGAGGCTGTTGATCAGATCTGCCAGAGGTTTCCCTTTATCTCCTGCAAGAATAATACCAAATCCGAAAAACAACGCAATCACAATAACCTGAAGCATGGTTGCATTTGCCAGAGGCTGCACTGCATTAGACGGAAAAATGTTTACCAGCGTATCCATGAAGCTTCCCGCCTCTGCCACCTCATATTCCAGTCCGCTGGTCTGAAGAACCTGGTAAGTTCCTTTAAAAATATTGGCAAACACAAGGCCGATGACAACTGCACAGGCTGTTGTCATCATATAATATACAACAGTTTTCCAGCCGATAGATCCTACCTTGCGGATATCCTGCATGGAAATTACACCGGCAATGATAGATGTCAGCACGATCGGTACAACGATAAACTTGATCAGATTCAGGAAAATCGTACCAAAGGGCTTCACATAGTTTACTGCCCAGTCAGCCTTTCCTGCTGCCAGGAATATAAGACCGGCTATGATACCAAGTCCCAGACCGATAAAAATCTGTGCCGCCAGTGACATTTTTTTCTTCTCTCTCATAATTCCCCACCTCTCTTAAACATGCAAAAATATATAGTTTCCAACAAAAATATTTTACTATTATTTTGTGTATTTGTCACTATATTTTGAGAATTTATGATGCTTTTTTGTAAAGAATTATTATCATCCTGCCTTGCATATCAGCTCCTGCCACAGTGCTTCACAGGGATGCACCATTCCTTTTTCTTATTCATATTTCTTTAATTCATCCAATCTTCTCTGGAACATTTCAGCCTCTTTTTCCATATCGCCAAATCTGCTCATATCCATTTCACGTATTTGTCTCAGACCGATATGCTTTACCCCCTCAATGGCAGCCTCTCTCTGGGACGTATTCCTTTGCGAAACAGTCAGGCAGTTCGCACCGTCTAAAGTGTCATATGCCCCAAAGCACTGATTAAAATCCATCAGAGGATAAAGCGAAACATATTCATTATTACTATTGTCCACCAAAAATCCCCAGTTTTCCGGATGACGATCTGTATTTCCGGTCAGATAGTCCAGAATATTCATACCATAATAGGTTACCGGATCTATTGTTTTGCAAACCTCAATCGTATCCAGATTATGATTGCATGCATATATATCAAATGCCATTTTGGAAACCATCGAATATCGTTTTGATGTGATAATCTTACTTTGCGTAACAATTTCACCATCATATATATACTCTGAATACTCCACCTGAGGCACATCAAAACACTGGCATATTTCACTTGCCAGCAATTCTTTTCTTACCGTTTCTTCTCCTCCGTCCTTCAGCAATCGAAAGCCATTTTCCACTCTGATCCAGGCTTTGGGGAAGCAGCCTTTTGTAGATAAATCCGGTGCCAGCTCCTGACTTGTTACAGTCATCTGGTGCCCTTTCAGGGAAAGCTCCACAATCGCTTCATTTAAAGGATTGTCATACAGATTCAATTCCGCAAACGTAACTTCGTCTCCCACTTTTTTTACCCAGTACACATCTGTCAGTGAAACGCAATGGTAGGACAAAGAAATCCTTGCCCTGTCCTTATCTGTAATTGCCTGGGAAACCCCTATGCTGTTTAATATTTCCTTTGCATATTTTCTGTCCAGCGACAAGACTCTCGAAGCGCACCAGTAATGAAAATTGTACAAATTATTTACCAGAATATCGATATCATTTTCATCTTCCTCATCCAGATACAAATCATACGGCATGAATTTTTCATCAATAATTTCTGCCTTTCCATTAGATGAAATACTGGCAACAACTCTTTCCATATGCATAATGTTCCAAAATAATTTTGTATCATTCCCCATCAGCTATTCTCCCTTAACATTCCCCATAAAAGTTACTGCAAATAGATCTCCCAGACATTTTCCTGGTATCCTGCCATCTTACTTTTTTTAATAGCCTGCACTGTTTTTTGCAAAGCTTCGTCTGTTATCTTATCCAGGATTTTCAGACGTTTCTCTGAAATCTGCTCATCCGAACGGCTTTTCTCATAAATCTGCTCTGACATATGCCAGTACGCAAATTCGCCCTTATAATACTGCTTTATTTTCTGTGCGATCAAAAGCCCTTCCGGGTCAAAATCTCCGGCATAAAAAACTTTCACCCCGGCTTTTGCAAACAGGTCAAGCAATAATACCGCGCTTAGTCTTGGCTGCCCGTTCATACACATGCAGGCTCTTTTTCCCTTCCATTTTCCACATAAAAGCGCATAAACAGACGGATTTTCCACAATATACACCGCCCCGTCCGGACAGGAAATTCTTTCCCAGCCTGCAATCACATTCAGGGGCACCTGCACCATATCCCCTTCACGAAAAAAGCCTTCTATTCCTTCATGGAGTCCGCCTTCCTTTTTCCATACACGAATTCCGGAAACCATGGCATAGTTTGAAATATCATCCCGTAAAATGCCCACCGCAAAATACTGTCTCTGCTTTTGCAGTGCCGGGAAAATTTCTGATTTTTCTATTTTGGTCCCACGTTCTTTTTCATCCCATTCTGTCAGTAAATAAAGAAGCTGCCCATCCTTTGTTCCCTCATCAAAGGCATGAGGATTTCCTGTGAGCATGGCAGCAAATACTGCCAGATATTCCTGTTTTCCCTGTCTGTAAGGAAACCGATTGATGATATCTGCTGCCAGATGAAGAAGCTTTTTCATCTCTTCCCGGTCCTGGTCCATTTCTTTATATCGTTTCAAAAGGTAGGCCCGCATACCTGTTTTAGGATTCATTTTCCGGCTCTCCAATTCACGTATCCATACTTCTGCCGGTGTTCCCGCATAGTCCTGCTGTGACTCCTGTAATATCCTCTGCCAGGCAAGCTCTTCTTCTTTTTTCTGTTCTTTTTTCCAGAAGATTTCCTCTCCGAAATACATTTCCAGGAGCCTTTTGGG
>JAXFBD010000098.1:0-7182 GCA_034118545.1 Blautia sp. | reverse complement strand
CTTCATGGCTTCCAAAAATAAATCCATCATACCACCGTTTTACATCCTGTTTTTTCTCAGATAAACCATATTCATCCAGCGCATCAAATACCTCTTTCTCTGTAAATCCAAAAGATTCTGTATATTCGTCAGACGTTGTCGTCACGACTTTCAGATTATTCAGATCAGAGAATATCGACTCCTTGCTCACTCGTGTGATCCCCGTCATAATAGCCCGTTCCAGCCAGGGATTTGTTTTAAATGTGGAATTAAACATGCTTCTTGTAAATCCCACCAGTTCATTCCAGAATCCATCCACATAGGCTTCCTGCATCGGCGTGTCATATTCATCCAGCAGGACGATTACTTTTTTTCCATAATAGCGGTACAAATATCCGGAAATCTGATAAATTGCCGCTGTCAGATCAGTATCACTGACTTTCTCTGCCAGAATTCGCTCAAAATAAGCTTTATCTGCCTCCTCCAGCACTTCACTGTTTTTCAGAAAAGAAAATTTGATATAAAGGTTCCTTATAATCTGACAAATTCTTTCTCTGGTATCAGCATAATTTGTTTCTTTTACTCTGGCAAAAGACAGACTTATCACCGGATATGTGCCCTGAATCTTGCGATACTTTTCTTCCTCCCAGATAGAAAGTCCCTCAAACAGGTCTCCCCTGTCTGCATAATCAACAGAGAAAAATTCCTCCACCATACTCATATTCAAAGTCTTTCCAAAACGACGAGGACGGGTAATCAATGTCACATCGTCCCCGCTTTCCCACCATTCTTTTATGAAAGAAGTTTTATCAATATAAAAGTAATGATTCTCCCTCACTTTATCGAAGCACTGTATTCCTATTCCTACTGTCCTTGCCATACATACCTCCTGCTGCCCCTGCAGATATCACAAATGATTGAAATCCATTTATAAAATAATACTATCATGCACATATTTAAAAAGCAAGGCGAAGAGGCACTACAGGAGCGTGTTTGATCTGATGCTGCATGACGGTACTCCATTTCTTTTTCATTGTACGCAAGAAAAGACCGCACCGGCTTTGCTGCCTATCTGATATTGAAGACACTTGGCGTCCCGGACGACTGTATCCTGCATGATTATATGCAAAGCAATGTTTACCGCAGCGAGGAAAACCAGGCATTTTCCAGACAAATGCCGGACCTCCCCGGAATGGAAGAACTCCTCTGTGTCAAAGAAGAATATGGCATCGGCCCGGATGAGATTGCAGAAATTCAGTACCGGTATTTATATTAATATTCCCGTTCACGCTGCCAGATCAGCAATTTTTCTCAGTGAACAACAAGAAGAGGACTAACTGTCCTCTTCCACTAAAAGCTCCATCGGGCTTACACTATATAATTAGATTCCGTCCCCAACGGTTATCGTATACCCTTTCTCAAAGCACTCTCCTGCATTCAGCGTATTTGTATATTCCCGTTCCTGTAATTCGCCGTCAAAATCTTCCGCGTCGCATCTTCCGTACCACGGCTCTATACACACAAAAGGTGCATCCTTGCCTTCCGGAGACCATACCGCAAAAAGTGGTGTGTCGAACTCAACAGACACATATTTATTTCCCTGCCTGTCCACAAGCCCAACCTCACCGGTCTGATTTCCCTCAATCATATACGTACATCGGTCAAAAAATCCCGGTGTGATTTCCGCAATATGATTATCCAACGGAAGTACAATATCTTCTCTTAATGCCATACCTGTTGGAACATCATTTCCATGATGATGGATTTCATCTTTTCCCGCAAAGTAAATGCCATAGCCGTATTTATCTGCATCATCCCTAATCGGACAGTTAAACGCCGGGTGCGCGCCAATGGAAAAGTACATCGGACCGTCACCGGTATTTTCTACCTTCCACATCACATGAAGACTGTTTCCCGAAAGTCGATATCCAATGCGAAGTGCAAATTCAAAAGGATATTTTGCCAATGTTTCTTCATCAGACTTCAGGCAAAACCATATTTCATCTGCAGTCTCAGATACCATCTCATGCTCCATATCCCTTGCAAAACCATGCTGTCCCATTGGATATGTTTTTCCGTTATAATGGTATTCTTTATTTTTCAGACTTCCCACAAACGGAAACAGAACCGGTGATGTACGCCCCCAGTATTTTGGATCTCCCTGCCACATATATTCCATTTGGGTTTCCTTATTTTTTACTGATTTCACTTCTGCACCCAATGAATCTACTTCTACTCGAAGCTGTTCGTTTTCAAGTATGTATCTCATAAAATATCCTCCCGGTTTATCTTTATAATGATATTTTTATTGTATCAAGCCGCCGGTGCAAACACAATAGGGACGGGAAAAAATAACATTATTCACCGTCCCCAGGGAAAACCATCCATCGGATCATTCTGTCCGCAGAAAACAGATACTGCCAAGACTGTTATTAGCTGACTGCATTACCATACTTCTAATGGCTGTAATGGAAAAATCGCCGAAACCCTTGGGATCAAAGGTTCTCCCGCGGTTGCAGAAGAAGTTCTTGTTGCCCGGGACTGTATGCTTACCTTCACACACTGTGATCCAGCACATCAGTTCCGGAAACTCTGTTGCACCGATCCGTATGGCAAAAGCACTGGGTGCAAAAATCCACGCAGAAGCAACACCGCATCATTTCACATTAACAGATAAGGCTGTTCTTAAGCATGAAAGCCTGGCAAAATGACTTCCAATCCAGCAAGCCTGTACAAGCTTCCGGGAGATTCCATCGAAGCGGGCGCTCTTGCTGACTTTGTAATTTTTGATCCGAAAAAAGATGGACTCCAAACAACTTCTCCTCCAAATCATCAAACTCACCTTTTACTGGCATGAATCCTCATGGACGATGGCATTCTGCATATATGTAATGGCTATTTTTCTTCCATCTCAATGATGATAGGCTGCGCCCCTTCGTACAGACATTTACGCCCCAAGGCATATAGACGGTCCAGACCCTCCGTGATGGTGAGGAAATGATTCCCCGCCAGCTGACCCACCTTGCTGGCAAAGTGGACGCTACCGTATGCCAGGATCATCTCCATCTCACTAATGCCGCCTGGATAGATCAGCATTTCACCCTTGCTGGGATAGCTGGTATGGTTCTCGTATGTAAGTCCTTCCCACCGGATATCACCCATGGGAATATGGTCCACGCCGGTGAAGGCCACATCGATGAACTTCAGGGACTTGGCTTCATCCAGTACAGATGGGGCCAGGGGCATATTTGCCAGCATAATGACATCCGCGTCACGGCTCCGCTCCGCCTGAACCTGAGGGTCCGCATTCTTCGGATAGGCCACGAAGGTATGACCCATTTCTTCCAACTTCCGGGCATGCTGCTCGATCACCTGATCGAACACACCCAGTCCTTCCAATAGTACGACTTTCATGTTTAATGTACCTTCTGAATATGATTGATATTTATATTTGAGTCTGGTCTTCCCAAAACAGCAGCTGCTTTTTTCGTAAGATGTAATAGAGAATACCAGCCATGTCCGCCAATGCCCAGCCAATGGGTACCGACCACCAGATACCGGTCACGCCGATGGAAGACACCGCCGACAGCGCATAGGCCAGCACCACACGGGTACCCAGGGAGATAACGGTGAGCACCACGCTCATCCCCGGCTTTCCAAGCGCACGGTACAGTCCATACAGCAGGAACAGGCAGCCAATCCCGCAGTAGAAAGAGCCCTCGATGCGGAGATAACGGACACCCTCCAGGATAATCTCTGTCTCGCCCGTTTCCACGAACAGCGTCATCAGCGGACGGGCGAAAATCCACACCAGGGTGGATACCGCCACGCAGAACAGCATGGAAGCCCCCACTGCACCCTTCAGTCCGGCACGGATACGCGATTCCTTCTGCGCTCCGTAATTCTGGGCAATGAATGTGGAAAAGGCGTTACCGAAATCCTGCACGGGCATATAGGCGAAGGCATCGATCTTTACCGCCGCTGCGAACGCTGCCATGACCGCAGGGCCAAAGCTGTTGACCAACCCCTGCACCATCAGGATGCCCAGATTCATCACGGACTGCTGGACACAGGTTAAAATAGAAAAGCCGGCAATCTCCTGAACACACCTCCAGCGGATACGGAAACCTTTTCGAATGGACCGCAGCTGCGGACACCGTATACAGGAATAGAGAGCAATGCCGACTCCTGATACATACTGGGCGATTACCGTGGCTTCTGCCGCTCCTGCCACGCCCCGCTTCAGTTCCAGCACGAACCACAGATCCAGAGCAATATTCAGCACAGCGGAGACGGCAAGAAAAATCAGCGGCACCACAGAATTGCCCACCGCCCGAAGAAATGAGGCGAAATAGTTGTAGAGAAAAGTGGCGGCAATGCCGCAGAAGATGACGGACAGATAGTCCCGCATCAGGGGCCACACCTCTGCCGGCACACGGAGAAAGGCCCGAAGGAAGTCCAGACAGACAAAAGCGAGCACGTTCAGCAAAAGTGCTGCCCCCGCAATCAACACGAAAGAGGCGCACACTGCCTCTCGCAGACCGGCTTCGTCCCGCTGGCCGAAACGGATGGAGAACAACGCCCCGCTGCCCATGCACAAGCCCAGCAAGATGGAGGTCAGAAAAGTCATCAAAGTAAACGACGAGCCTGCGGCAGCCAGGGCGTTCTTCCCCAGGAACTGCCCTACGATGAGGGTATCCGCGATATTGTAGCACTGCTGCAGCAGGTTTCCCAAAATCATGGGCACCGCGAACAGCAGCATGGAGCGCATCACCGGCCCCCGGGTCAGGTCTTTGTTCATGTTCTCGCCTCCAAATAGAAAGTAATGACTTACACTTCGAAATCATTATAGTGATATAACGTGCAAAAGTCAATCCTATATTTACTTTTTGTATAAAAGATGGTATGATAACATAGAAAGATCGCATAAGAGAGGAGCTTATCCATGTTTCTTGAAGGCTTGGACGCGCTGGACCAGAAGATTGTCCAGCTATTGATTGAAAACGCCCGCATCTCCTATTCGGACATCGGGCAGAAAATTGGGATATCCCGGGTGGCGGTAAAGGCCCGCATCCAGGCATTGGAACAGCGGGGCATCATTGAGGAATACACCACCATCATCAATCCTCAGAAGATCGGAGGCGCGGTGTCCTGCTATTTTGAGATTGAAACGCTGCCGGACACATTGGCAGAAGTAACAGAGATATTGAAACTGAACGAGACCATCACGCAGGTTTATCGTGTGACTGGCAAAAACAAGCTCCACGTCCACGCGGTGGCCGCCTCCAGCGAAGAAATGGAAAATTTGATTCAGGATGTCATCGACCAGCTGCCCGGTGTGGTCAACTGCGGGTGCAACATCATTTTGTCCCGAATCAAAGACATCAAGGGATTGCGGCTCTGAGCAAAAGTTATCGTGTTCAGCAGCCTGCTAAGAGACGGTTTGCCGGAGCAATATTCGGCCGGGCAGATGTGAGAACAGGTAGGGCCTACCCCATACGTTTAAACATACTGATTGCTTCTGGATCCAGAATAACAATCCCCTTCAACGTGAAAAAGGGTCTGTCGGGAAACATTGATTTCTGACTCCCTGACGTAATAATTAGAACACCCTTGATAGAATCAATGTTTTTTCGACATTGATTTTCTATCAAGGGTGTTTTTTCTCTTTGCCTTTCCCATTTGAGCGCATAATATCCCCTTTATTCTTATTTTGGGATCCGCACTTTTGTTAAGCTGCGTTTTCATCTTTTTTTAGCTCATATTTTTTCAGTTCGCCAGTGGTAAAACGATGATATTTATTCAGATTCCAACCTATCGCATACAGTAGAAATTCTCTGTATACTTTTCCTGATGAACGGTAATGAAAACGCTGGAAATCTTCATTTTCTTTAATATCCCCAAAATATCCTTCCGTTTGAGTGGAACGTATCTGGCGGTTCAGCGATCTCTATGATCGAATTGTTGGACAGTTTTTTGTGCTTTGTCAGTTTACGTTCCCGGTTTTTCCGGATCACTTCCCGGACTTTATCCATTCCTTCAATGATGAACATCTGTGCATGACCAAATCCATACTTCTGGTCATATCCGTTCTCAGACAGGAAAGCATTATATCTTGTATAAAGTGCATCTATCTTATCCAAAAGACCTGCCAGATGATAATTGATCGTTCCTCTCCAGACAAATGTATAACGGTTTGCATTAGCTTCGATCTTTGTTCCGTCAATATATAATTCTTTCAGCGTAACAAGACCTTCTTTTTCCAGACGGCGTACAAACTGATAGTGCAGGTCATCCAGATAAAAGCCAGGTCTCTTTTGCACAGATCCACGATCGTATCAACAGACCGTATCCCCCGCATGGCAGCATAAACAACTGTCGCATACATCATGATTGGGTTAAACCCGTTCCTCGCCCTGTTTAGAACTGTCTATTTCCCGACAGCTCCATGTGGCAAAACCTGCAGAGCTTACAAAACTGGCAGAAGCTCTGCAAAAACGGATCGAACTCTAAGGCTCCCAGTCTCCCCGCGCCACCTTTACCTGATATCCAACCTTTTCGATCCTTCTCTGCATACACATTCTGCATTCAGCAGCTTCATCTCCTGTACAGATTTTCCCATCATAGAGAAGGTATTTTCCTCTGACCTGAACAGGGGAAAGATTTGGCATTACCACATTTGCCCCTGCAAGAATTCCTTTCTCTCTCCCCAGCGGATGAATGGTTCCCAGGGCAGTGGTTGCAGGAATCAATGCATGGGGGAACATCAGCCGCAAAATTCCCAATAAATGCAGGGTATCATCCAGAGTTCCTGATGTCTGGTCTGCAAAGGGTGTATCTTTATGTGCAATAAAAGGGCCGATCCCTATCATATGCGGCTGCAGCTTATGCATAAACAGCAGATCTTCAACAATATATTCCGGTTTCTGTCCCGGTGACCCTACCATCATTCCGCATCCCACCTGATAACCGATCTCCTTCAGATTCCACAGGCACTGCTTCCGGTTTTCTCCGCTGAGCGGCAGAGGATGCAGCATACGGTAATGCTCACAGTTTGCAGTTTCATGCCGCAAAAGATACCTGTCCGCTCCTGCGTCATAAAATGCCTTATAAGATTCATATGACTTTTCTCCGATAGAAAGTGTCACTGCACAATCCGGATACCTTTTCTTGATTTCTGATACAATTGAACAGATTTTATCA
>JAXFBD010000097.1:0-2209 GCA_034118545.1 Blautia sp. | reverse complement strand
GCTACGAAGTAATTTGCAACGGCGATGGATTAGTTATGGAATTAAAGAAAATTAAGGTAAGAATATAATAAAAGTAAAGATAAACTATAAGGAGATGATTCCCAAAAATTTAAATTAAAAGGAGCGAATCTTTGAAGTTAAAAAATTTAAATAAAAATGCTTTTTTGGTTTTTATTATAATAGGAATGGGAATATTTAATATACATTCATATTATAATACCAAAGATATAAGTAAAGAAAATAAAATATATGCGGATATAAATTCCAAACTAACATCTCAGCTCTCAAGTCAAGAATGTATCATATTACAACAAAACAATATCATCTTAAAACATGAAGAAGAGATATGCACTCTTTCTGAAACAGTTGATGAACTATCTAAAATAATTAATTCTAATAATACTATTTCAAAAATTTCTTATCTTGGTAAATTCACATTAAGTTTTTATTCTAAAGAACAATTCCCTGGCAAAACAGCAATAGGCACATACGGACAGGCGGGGATAACAATAGCTGCCGATCCAAATATAATTCCATTAGGCACACAGGTGTATATTGAAGGCTATGGTTTTCGCTATGTGCAAGATACAGGCGGAGCAATTAAAGGAAATAAGATTGACGTATTTGTAGAAACAACAGAAGAGGCAATTCAGCTTGGTAGGAAAGAGAATGTTGATATATGGATAATTGAATAAAAATTAATAATACATTAAGTAGTGTAGAGTTGGGGTGGAATTTTGAAAGTAATTTTTAACTATCATAAAAAGGAGTTGATTATATTTGAATGATGTTGTTTTGTTAATTGTCGGCAAAAGTGGAAGTGGGAAAACGACAATCACAGAATACTTAAAAAATACCTATAAACTAAAACCGTTATATTCTTACACAGATAGACCACAAAGATATGAGGGAGAAATAGGACATACCTTTGTTACACGTCAAGAATTTGACAAAATATCTAAAGATAATATGGTTGCTTATACTGAATTTGATGGATACAGATATTGTGCAACGAACGAACAAATTAATAATAGTGACTTATACATAATAGATAAAAAGGGAGTAGATTATTTAAAGGAAAGATATATAGGTCAAAAGAATATAAAAACAATCTATGTACAAGTTTCTTGGTATAGACGCTTATATAGAATGTTAAAACGTGGCGATAGCATATATGCCGCTGTAAAGAGATTGATTCATGATTTCGTAGCTTTTAAAAATATTGAGGTAGACTGTACCATATTAAACGAAAAAGTGTCTCTTAACTCATTATGTGTTTCAATTATGACTTATCGTAATATCTGTATAAAGAGAGGTTTGCGATAATGACGACATTTCAAAAGATAATTTATATTTCTCATCCGTTTCAGGATAACATTGAAAATCAATATAAAGTTGAAAAAATAATTAAAATTCTTATTAAAAAATTTCCAAACATTTTATTTATTAGCCCCATTCATACGTTTGGATTCTTATATAAAGATGTCGAATATAATGTAGGTCTTGATATGACTATAACACTTTTAAAAAAGTGTGATGAAATGTGGGTATTTGGAGAATGGTTTAATAGTACAGGTTGTAAAAAGGAAATAGAAGCTTGTATTTTACATCGTATCCCATACAAGATTATCCCTGAATCAACCTGCTATAAAAATACATTACATATAGAAATGGATGGTGATTGCTTAGAATGTGAATTTGCAGACGTAGATGATGCAGGAATTTATTGTGATATGAAAACCATTATGAAAATAATTAACGACAAGGAGGAAAATTTAAATTGGAAGTAATAAAAAGAGATGGACGAGTTACAAGATTTGATAAGGAGAAAATTAAAGAAGCAATATTGAAAGCATTTTCTGAGGTAGACAGACAAGAAGCCCCTGATGCAAAAGATATAGCAACAGGCATAGCCAATAATATAGAATCCTTTAACAAAAACATGTCTGTTGAAGAAATCCAAGATGCGGTAGAAGAAGGATTAATGTCGAGTGACCGTAAAGATGTTGCAAGAGCTTATATTATTTACAGGAACAATAGAACAAAAATTAGGGAGAGTAATACGCAATTAATGAAAGATGTCTCTGAAAAACTTATGGCATCTAATGTACAAAATCAAAATGCAAATGTTGATGAAAAATCATTTGGTGGTCGTATGGGCGAAGCAAATGACGCTGTAATGAAAAAATATGCTTTGGATTATTGCATG
>JAXFBD010000096.1:0-2946 GCA_034118545.1 Blautia sp. | reverse complement strand
TTTTCTCTTCTGTCAATTCTCCATGGTGTCCTTTGTTAAAAATCAGTTCATCCACCGGATAACTCATACCTGAATGGATTTCTGCCCCTGCAAGAGTACCACATAAGGTTGTTGATGCTTCTTTTGACTCCAGCATATTCAATGCCCATGATGCTTCCAGATTGATAAGTGAACCATCTTCCATCTTTATGAAGCCCATTGCAGAATCCTCAACTTCATATTTTTCCGGATCCCATGGTCCAAACATATTGCCTTCTGTTGCCTGTTTAAGATGTCCTAACTTATAAAATACCTGACCTGAAACACTGACCGGTTTATAATTATCCATGCACCACAGGGTGATATCCAGTGCATGTGTTCCAATATCGATCAGTGGCCCACCACCCTGTTTTGATTTATCCGGGAACACTCCCCATGTAGGAACAGCTCTTCTGCGGACTGCATGTGCCTTACCATAATAGATTTCTCCAAGTTCTCCTGCTTCACAGCTTTTTTTCAGCATCTGAACTTCATGTCTGAAACGATTCTGGTAACCAATTGTAAATTTCTTGCCGGACTTTTTCCACGCATCAATCATTTTTTTCGCATCTGCTGTACAATGAGCCATTGGTTTTTCACAAAGAACATTCTTGCCTGCTTCAAAAGCCGCTACTGTAATCTCACAGTGAGAAACATTCGGAGTCAGTACGTGTACAACATCAACTTCCGAATCTGCCAGAAGTTCATGGTAATCTGTATAGACTTTTGCTGTCTCTGCTCCATATTCTTCTGCTGCCTTCTGTGCTCTTTCTTCTATAAGATCACAAAATGCAATAATTTCACATAAGTCACTGCAGGATTTTAATGCAGGCATATGTTTGTTATTTGCAATTCCACCACATCCGATTAATCCAATCTGTAATTTTCCATTTTTCATCTTATTCACACTTTCCGGCATCTGCCTGTTATGATTATACTAAATATACTTCTTTTCCTGTTTTTGCTGACTGATAAACACCTTCTATAATCTGTGTTACTACCATGGCCTCTTCTGGTTTGATATAAACTTCTGTATCATTCCTGATTGCATCCACAAAACGTCTGATTTCTTCCAATCCCGGAGCTTTGGCTTTAATAGAAAATGGAGGCATTGGATCACTGGTATCAATGCAATTTACATAAGGCTTTCCGTAAGAAATTCCATTAACTCTCACCTGATGTTCACCAATCATATCAAGCCCTGCTTCCGTACCACATAAAGTAGTCTTCATATCTTCTCCAAGCATATTCAATCTCCAGGATGCCTCTATATAGATGGTTGCTCCGTTTTTCATTGTCACAATAGCAAATCCACTATCTTCTACTTTAAATTCGTCAGCATCCCAGCCGCCCCAGATACATCCCTCCGGATGATTTTTCATCTTGTTATAAAGATTAGCTTTTACACTTACCGGCTCGTAATTATTCATTGCCCAGAGAGTAAGGTCAAGTGCATGAGGAACTCCGTCAATATATACTCCTCCGCCATTATTTCCATTCAGATACTCTCCCCACGCCGGAACTCCTGCATAACGTGTTGCATTAGCTTTTGCATAATAAATATCTCCCAATGCACCGCTATCACAGATTTCTTTCACCTTCATTGCTTCCGGACGATATCTCCACTGATATCCAATTGTAAGCTTCCTGTTATTCTTTTTGGCTGTATCAATCATTTTCTGGCATTCCGCCTTTGTTGTCGCCATCGGTTTTTCACATAATACATGTTTTCCTGCATTTAAAGCTGCGCAGGTCAGTTCACAATGTGTAGGATTTGGTGTTGCAATATGTACAATATCAATTTCCTGGTCTCTCAGCATTTCATCCGCATTTTCATAAAGCTTTACATCTTCAAGATTAAACAGCTTTTTGAATCTCTGAGCCTTTTCAATTTCTTTATCACATAATGCCACCAGTTTTACATCCGGGGTTGCAAGAATGGATGGTACATGCTTATCTTCTCCAATCCATCCACATCCGATCAATGCTACATTCAGAATATCTTTCACAGTTTTGTCCTCCTCTGATTATTAATATACAAAAAGCTTCTGTGCCACCTTTAATCCATCTTCTTTATCTTTATCTGTAAAGTATTCCAAGCCGACATATTCCTGATAACCCATTTCTTTCAATGCTTCAAAAATCGCATGATAATTCAGTTCTCCGGTTGTAATTTCATGTCTTCCCGGACAGCCGGCAACGTGAATGTGGCCAATCTTATCCAGATGCTTTCTAATACTTTCTATAATGAAGCCATTTGAAATCTGCTGATGATAGATATCAAAGAGGATCTTTACATTTGGTTCGTTAATCTGAGCGACAGTCTCAAAAGCTTCCTCTGTGTCCCAGAGATTATATCCTGCATGATCTACCTTGATATTTAACGGTTCAATAATGATTTCAATATTTTCAGCCGCTGCAACAGGAGCCGCTTTTTTTACTGTATCCATGAAGATTCTTCGATGCTCTTCATGAGATACTTCCGGAACTTCCCAGCCAGCCTGAACGATCAGTTTCCGACAGCCTAATTTTTTACAGGCACTGATACTTGATTCAAAATCTTTTAAATAATTGTCCTGATTATTCAGATCACCTGTACTAAATGTAAACTTTGCACAAACGGTCACACAGTTCATTCCCAGCTCGTCCTGTTTCTTTTTTAAACGATCCAGATCCTGTTCCCACCAGATCCAGAATTCATAGTCACGAAATCCCAAGTCGTGTAATCTATCCAATGCATCATAAATACTTTCATTTTCAAATACTGCGTCAGTACAAACATCGTATTTCATTTTTTCACCTGCCATCCTGTTATTCAAAATAAACTACTTTTCCCGAAACAGAAGACTGTTCCGCTGCCTCCATAAGCTTCAGCACACGAAGTGCATGCTCCTGTGTAACAATCTGCTTTGCATCACCGTTGATAGT
>JAXFBD010000095.1:0-2989 GCA_034118545.1 Blautia sp. | reverse complement strand
GCCAGAAGGCCCGATTTTGCGCTAGACGTCGGGGATTTTGGACATTTTTCTTCGCTTTTCCTGACTGCAGGTCCGATTTTGCGCTTGCCTGCGGAGCTTTTGGACATTTTTCTCCGCTTTTCCTGACGGCAGGTCCGATTTTGCGCTTGACTGCGGAGCTTTTGGACATTTTTCTACGCTTTTCCTGACGGCAGGTCCGATTTTACGCTCGACGACGGGGATTTTGGACATTTTTCTTCGCTTCTCCTGACAGAATGTCCGATTTTGCGCTTGCCTGCGGGGTTTTTGGACATTTTTCTTCTCTTCTCCTGCCAGAATGTCCGATTTTGCGCTTGGCTGCGGGGTTTTTGGACTTTTTTGTTCGCTTTTCCTGCTGGCAGGTCCAAAAGCAAAAAAAGAGTGCCTCAGTCAATTCCGAAGCACTCTCTTGTTTTATTTCTTGCCCTGCACTGGCATATCACACATTATCCTACTACTTCATCCAGGGAACAAATCTGAATACCTTCTTTTACAAAAGCTTCACGGATTTTCTCCACAAAAGCAAGGGCTTTCACACCATCACCGTGAACACAGATGGAATCGGCTGTTATTGGAATGTCCTTTCCGGTAATGGCAGTGACTTTCTGCTCTTTTACCATGCGGATTACCCGGGAAATAGCCAGATTTTCGTCCGTAACCATGGCACCTTCCTTACGACGATCCACCAGAGTTCCATCCTCTTCATATGCGCGGTCAGCAAAAACCTCGCTGGCTGCCCGCAGGCCCATCTCTCTTGCTGCCTTGAGAAGTTCACCGCCACAAAGCGCCATTACGATCAGGCTGCTGTCATATTCTGCAATTCCTTCACAGATTGCCTTTGCCAGCACCGGATCCTTTGCAGCCATATTATAAAAAGCTCCGTGTGGCTTTACATGCTGCATTTTCATACCATTCACTTTGCAAAAAGCATCCAGCGCACCCACCTGATAAATGGTATATGCCTTCGCCTCTGCAGGAGAGATGTTCATATTTCTCCGGCCAAAGCCCATGAGATCCGGAAAGCCCGGATGTGCTCCCACACGGATTCCTGCTTCCTTTGCCATTTTAATGGTTTTTGACATCACAACCGGATCTGACGCATGGTATCCACATGCCACATTTGCCGATGTAATCAGCGGAATTACTTTGTCATCCATACCGATGGTGTAGCGTCCGAAGCTTTCACCCAGGTCGCTGTTCAAATCCACACGATACATAATACTTCCTCCGTCTATATCATTTCATGTTATATCATTTACTTGCTATTCTACTGCATTCTGTTATGGTTTGATATGCATTATGCTCTCAATAAAGCCGGTATCTGCCTTTCCTTCGCAGAAAACAGGATGGCGCATGATCTGGTACTGGAAATCCAGGTTGGTCTCTACCCCCATGATCACCATCTCATCCAGGGCAGAACGCATTTTCTGCAGAGCAGCTTCACGGTTCGGTGCATGTACGATGACCTTGGCAATCATGGAATCATACTCCGAGGGGATTTTGTAGCCGGCGTAAAGGGCAGTATCCACGCGGACACCGTTTCCTGCCGGAAGGTGCATTTTTCTGACCACACCGGGGCTGGGCATGAAATTCTTTTCCGGAATCTCTGCATTAATACGGCATTCAATGGCATGTCCGCGCAGCTTCACATCTTCCTGGGTAAAGCTTAGCTTCTCTCCCATGGCAACACGGATCTGTTCGATGATCAGGTCTGTACCGGTTGCCATTTCCGTTACCCCGTGCTCCACCTGGATACGGGTATTCATTTCCATAAAATAAAATCTGCCCTGGGGATCCACAATAAATTCAATGGTTCCCGCATTGGTATAATTTACTGTTTTTGCCGCCAGAATGGCACATCGGTTCATCTCCTGGCGGGTTTCTTCCGTAATCGCCGGTGAGGGAGATTCCTCGATCAGCTTCTGATGATTTCTCTGTACAGAGCAGTCACGATCTCCAAGGGCAACCACATTTCCATGGCTGTCTGCCATGATCTGTATCTCCACATGGCGGGGATTCTGCACAAAACGCTCAATATACATGGTATCATCACCAAAAGCATTGGCAGATTCTCTCTGTGCCATATTAAACTGAAACTCAAATTCATCCGCAGAATTTGCAACGCGCATACCTTTTCCGCCGCCGCCTGAGGATGCTTTAATCATAACCGGGTAACCGATCTCCTCAGCCAGCTTTTTGCCCACTTCCGCTTCATAAACCGGCTCCTTTGTACCCGGAACCACCGGAACACCGGCCTCCATCATGGTACTTCTGGCCTGAGATTTGTTGCCCATTTTGTCAATGACATCCGCCTTGGGACCGATAAATGTAATTCCGTTTTCCTCACATTTGCGGACAAATTCACTGTTTTCTGACAAAAATCCAAAGCCAGGATGAATGGCATCTGCTTCCATATTTTTTGCTGCCGTGATAATGCGGTCCATGTTGAGATAACTGTTTCTGGCAGGTCCTTCTCCGATACAGATCCTCTGGTCTGCAAGCTGAACATGAAGACTTTTGGCATCTTCTTTGGAATATACAGCAACACTCCGGATTCCCAGGTTCCGGCAGGCACGAATGACACGAACGGCAATTTCTCCACGGTTGGCAATTAAAATTTTATTGAACAAAGCTCCAACCTCCTTTATCTGCTCCTACAGTTTTTTTACACGGAACAGCGGCTGTCCGTATTCCACTTTCTGCTCATTACTTACAAGAACCGCTTCGATTTCACAGTCAAATTCGCTCTGAATCTCGTTCATCAGCTTCATTGCTTCCAGAATACAAACAGTCTGGCCGTTTTTCACCTGATCTCCCACTTTAACAAAAGCAGGTGCATCCGGTGCCGGTGCAGAATAAAACGTTCCCACGATAGGAGAGGTGATAAACAGAGGCTCATCATCCTCCGGAGCGGATGCTTTTACTTCTGCTGCCGGTGCAGGCGCACCTGAAGGCATAGCTGGCATTGCCG
>JAXFBD010000094.1:0-4762 GCA_034118545.1 Blautia sp. | reverse complement strand
CCGCAGCATATGACCTGCCTTGGAATTCTGGGAGATGCGGAAGCCGTGGAAACAGCTGTACAGAAAATAAAAAATGCAGTCAGTGTGTGAATAAAAAATATTTTGTCATTCACAGAAAGGGAATATTTGCTATAATATGTGATATGGACGTACAAATCGAAAGAGGAGTGAAGTTATGGTCACAATTAAAGATATAGCAAATATAACGGGGGTAAGTCCCACTACAGTTGCAAATGTGATTCACGGCAGAACAAATAAAGTTTCGAAAGAAAATGTAAAACGTATCCAGGATGCTTTGAAGGAATACCATTATGTTCCGAAACTGGCGCAGGAAACCATGACGAGAGGGAGAACCCGCCTGATTGGAGTGGTGATCCATACAACAAAGGTATATAAAGATAATGTTATCGCAGATCCTTTTTATGGTACGATTGTGGGCGTAGTGGAACAGGAGCTGCGTAAAGCGGGATATTATATGTTGTTATATACAGAAATGGATCTGGATGCCATATTTCAGATGTCTGCATCCTGGAGTGTGGCAGGAATTATAACTGTCACTTTTGCTCAGAAGGATTATGAAAAACTGGTCAACCTTACGGGAAATTGTCCGGTGGTTGGAATTGATACATATGGAAGACAGGGAAACAATATTTATAATATTGGTCTGGATGATGTGAATGGAAGCTTTCAGATTACAGATTATCTTTTTGAAAGCGGATATGATGAAGTACTCCTTTTGATGGAGGAGAATGCCAGAGGCGCGGATATGGTGCGGGTGGAAGGATATAAACAGGCTCTTGTCAAGCATGGTCGTTCATACCAGTCAAAATATCATATTTATGTGGATCCGGAACATCCTGAAAAACAGCGAAAACGTCTGAAGGAGCTTCAGCGTTTTGCAGGAAGAAATTATGCGATTTTCTGTGTTAGCGACCAGCTGGCAGCGAGAACCATGAGGAGCTTTCTCGAGGACGGATACAAAATTCCGGAGGATATTGGAATTGCCGGCTTTGATAATAATATTTATGCACAGATGGTTTATCCCCGTTTAACAACAGTTCATCAGGACATTCCGCGGAAAGCGGAAGAAGCGGTTAAAATGCTGATAAAACTCATTGAAGGCAGACCGGTGGAGAAAAAGGAGGAAATCCTGTCAACCCAGCTTATTGTGCGTGACAGCACCAGAAGATAGCTCTCATTTAGTAACAGTTTTTAAATTTAACAGATAAGATAACAGCCTGAGAATATGACAGATGAGATTCGGATATTTCATCTGCATATTTTCAGGCTTTTTTTGGGAAAAAACATGTGCTTATTTTGAATATGGTAAAAGTGTACAAAATAGACAAATCGAAAATATGTATTTAGACGGTGTTACACAACACCTATTGCAAACAGGAAATACACCTGTTATGATATATATACAGAGTGAGTGTTGCGCAACACTAACAAAAAAATAAACAAATAATATACAAAATAACCAAACGAATCTGGAGGATAAAAATGAAAGGAAAGAAATTTTTATCATTAATTATGTGTGCTGCGATGATGGCTGGAATGACAGTTACGGCTGCTGCAGAAGAGAATGGGGACAGCGAGAGAGAAGTGGTTAATTTTTTCAGAGCTGATGACGGACATATGGATGTTATGGAAGCAGTCATTGATGCATTTGAAGCGAGCCAGGATAAATACGCAGTTAATATTGTTGTTGCACCTAATGATTCAAACCAGGAAAAAAGCCAGCTGACAACTTCTTTCTCAGCAGGCAGCTCCGAATACGATGTGGTTTCCATTGATACAGCATGGGCAGGCGATCTGGCAGGTGCAGGATATCTGGAAGCACTGGATACATATATGAAAGATGCTGGACGAAGAGCATCTGATTATAATAAGGGATCTCTCGATTCCGGAACTTATCGTGCAAAAACATATGCTCTGCCTATTAACCCTGATTACGGCGTGCTGTTTTTCCGAAAAGACATTGTATCTGAAGAGGATGCACAAAAACTTGTAAGCGGTGAATACAACTATGAAGATCTTATTGCCATGGCAGAGAACTATAAAGGACAGGGCGGAACAAAGACAGGTCTTGTATTCCAGGCTAATCAGTATGAAGGCCTTGTCTGCAATGCCAATGAATGGACCAGCAACTTTACAGACATCAAAGGCGGTCTTGAATTAATGAAAAAGGCAGTGGATTCTGAGGCAACACCGGAAGATATCCTGGTATATCAGGAAGATCAGACAGCAAACAGTCTGATTAACGGAGACTGCGTTTTTGCAAGAAACTGGCCGTATGCATGGGCACTTATGACAGATGAAACAGCTGTTCATCAGGATCAGGTTGAGATCGCTCCGCTGCCCACAGGCTCCTGCATTGGTGGATGGCTTGCAGCGATCAATGCAAACAGTGAGCATAAAGATGGCGCATGGGCATTTCTTGATTTCCTTACTTCCATGGATGGACAGGTGATTTATGCAGCAGGAAGCGGATGTGCACCGGGATGGACAGCAGCAGCTGAAGATGCACAGGTAAAAGAAGGCAACAAGCTTCTGGAAAATCCGGGATTTGTAGCAGCATTAAATAATACAATTGCCCGTCCAAGCTCTGATAACTATCAGGAATTATCCGATAATTTGCAGATTCTTATGCATAAATATTTGTCTGGAGAAGCAGATATTGATAGTACAGTAACCGAACTGGAGTCCTTACTGGAAGCACAGGAATAGTAAAGCTTTCAGTTACCACAAAAAAGGCTGTCTGAAATATCGGACAGCCTTTTTGAATAAGAAAAGGAGGAAAACATGATTAAGAAAATGACCTTTAAGCAGTTTCTGTTTATCCTGCCCCTTTTGATTTTTATTGGAGTTTTTTCAATATATCCTATTGTAACGTCATTTATGTACACATTTTTTGATTACCGCATCAATGACCAGACAGCCAACAGCTTTTATATTTCGGAGCGCTTTAACGGAAAGCTGTTTTATGAAGACTGCGATTATGTCAACTATTTTCTGGAGGATGACAAGACACTGATGTCAGAGGATGATCAGACGACAGTAACAGAAATTCAGGAAAGAGTCAGCAGTGTGATGGCTGAATATGAAGGGGTGGAAGGTACACAGAAAATTTCTTCTGAGCAGAAAGAAGCGATTCTTTTTTTTGAAGAAAACCTGAAGGCGGATATCGATGCTCTTTATGAGAAATATCCGGATGTGGAATTTTATAATAAAGAAAAAATTCCGGAAATCCTGGAAGAAATGGATACCTGTATTGTGGAATCTAATTTTACTGGTCTGAAAGCATACGGCCGTTTGCTTAAAGACACCAGATTCTGGAAAGCTCTGGGACATACCCTGATATTTACAGTGTTATCTGTAAGCATTGAGCTGGTTCTTGGAATGCTTCTGGCACTGATTATGAATAAAGCAATGAAGGGAATCGGACTGATCCGAACGGTTGCCCTGATCCCATGGGCAATTCCAACAGCAGTATCGGCTATGATCTGGAGTTATTTATACGACGGAAGCTATGGAATCGTATCACTTCTTTTCAGCAAGCTTGGAATTGTGAGCAGCCAGTCTGCCATGCTTCTGACTTCATCCGGTGCAATGACCGCGGCTATTATCGCAGACGTATGGAAAACAACGCCTTATATGGCATTACTTTTGCTGGCCGGCCTTCAGGTTATTGACCGTGGTCTGTACGAGAGCTCCTCAATAGACGGCGCAGGTCCTGTGACCACATTTTTCAGGATTACTCTGCCGCTGGTTAAGCCCAGCCTTCTGGTTGCACTGCTGTTCCGTACACTTGATGCTTTCCGTGTATACGACCTGATTGCAATCTTAACAGGCGGTGGTCCCGGTAATGGAACAGAGAGTTTGTCCATTTACGCTTATAAACTGATGTTTGATCAGAGTAATTACGGATACAGCTCAGTGGTAGTTATGGGAATGTTTGTTGTAGTAGCCATTATTGCGTTCCTTTATGTAAAAGTATTGGGTGCAGATGTTATGGGAAATGATTAAGGAGGGAAGAAAAATGAAAAAAGTAAGTACGTTCAAAATCGTAAGCTGGATTTTTATTATTACTTTCCTGCTGATCTCAATATTTCCGTTTTTCTGGATTTTGGTTACTTCATTTAAGCCGGAAACGGAAATATTCGGAGAAGGTGCATTCCGTGTAATTGCGCAGAACCCTACTTTGGATGCATTCAAAACAGTTATATTTGACAAAGGTATATTGAGAGCAGTCTGGAACAGTTTTGTCATGTCCAGTTTTACTACATTATATGTGGTTATTGTCGCTTCCATGTCCGCTTATATCATATCAAGATTTAAATTTAAAGGAAAAAATCTTCTGATGGGACTGATTCTTACAGTAGCTATGTTCCCGCAGATGATCATTATCGGACCTATTTTTAATATGTATTATTCTCTCGGAAAGCTGAATTCTTATTGGGTATGTCTTGCATATTCATCCATTACACTGCCCAGTGCGGTGTGGATCATGGTTGCGCACTTTAAACAGGTTCCTCTGGCACTGGAAGAAGCAGCCAAGATCGACGGATGTTCCACATGGGGAACCTTGTGGAGGATTATCTTTCCCATTGCGGCACCCGGTGTATTTACCACAGCAATCATGACGTTTATTTCAGCCTGGAATGAATATCTGCTGTCCTGTACAATGAACAGCAATGAGACTATTCAGACAGTTCCGGTACGTATCGGATATCTGAGAGGACAATACACCATATTCTGG
>JAXFBD010000093.1:0-17780 GCA_034118545.1 Blautia sp. | reverse complement strand
ATGCATATTCTCCTATGCTTTCTACATTATCCGGTATAATAATACTTTTCAGACTGCTGCAGCCGTAAAATGCCTGATCTCCTATCGTCTTTATACTATCCAGTATAATAAAACTGTCAAGGCTGCTGCAATCTGCAAATGTACAGTCTTCAATAGTTGTTATGCCATCCGGCAATGTAATATTGTTCAGAGAATCACAACCGTAAAAAGCACCGCTTCCTATGGACAGCACACTGTCCGGCAGCGTAATACTTTTCAGTGAATCACAATCGGAAAAAGCCCCCACTCCTATGGACAGTACACTATCCGGCAACACAATATTGTTCAGAGAATCACAACCTTCAAAAACATACGCTCTTATCTCTGTTATGTCCCCCGGCAAATTGACATCCGTCAGAGATTTACAGCCACTAAAAGCTCCTGATCCTATCCTCACACCATCCGGTATTGATATGTTTTTCAAAGAAATGCAGCCCAAAAATGCATCTCGACCTATATATTCCACACTGTCCGGTATAGTGATATGGGTAAGATTTTCATAACCTTCAAAAGCATTTGCTTCAATAAATTTAATTCCATCAGATAATATGAATTCTTTTGCATAGGAATCGTAATTATAATAATCCCAATAATTCGTCGAAGACGGATTTACTGTTGCCTCCAGATGTCCCACATGGTCCACATTTTTTCCGACAACAATTCTGTTCAGACTGCTGCATTCCACAAACACCGGCTCACCGATAGATTTAACGCTGTCCGGTATGACAACTGATGTCAGGCTGCTGCAATTAAGAAATACTTCAGAGGCTATAGATGTCATACCTTCCGGCAGCGTAATATGCGAAAGACTGCTGCAATTACTAAAAGCTTTATATTCAACGGATCTTACACTGTCCGGTATGGTGATGCTCTGAAGACTGCCGCAATCTTCAAATGCAAACTTACCAATCACCTTTACACCATCCGGAATTTCAATATATTTCAGCTTTTCACAGCCACTGAATGCAAAATCATTTATTTTATCCCTGCTTCCCGAAAACTCCACTGTTTCTAACTTCGCAAAAGAATTACCGAGATATCTGAATTTTTTAATTGATTCGGGAATGACCAGATGTGTTGCCTCTGTATACCCCCAAGACTCATAACCATCAAATGCCGTTACTCTATAAGTCTGATCCTTATATGTCAAAGTTGAAGGCAGAATAATGGTCTGGGTATTGTATGCTGTCACATTACGTATCACACATGTACCATCTGCATACAATGTACAGTCATAAAGACCTATTTCAACCACACTTCCGATATCATCCCATTCATCCGGTTTATATGGCTCCTGCTGATTTTGTGCTCCTTTCCGATACGGACAGGAACCGCGTCCGCCTGTCAAATGATCAAGTGAATAATAAAACTCAAACCCCTTCAGTTTAAATGAGGTAGAACTTGATGCTTTTTTCTTAAATGCAGTAATTTCCGCACTTAGCTTTACCGCCATATTACCGGCCCCCGCAAGGCATGCCTGACAGGTGTGGTCTCCTTCCTCCTGTTCCTCTTCCGGAATAGGTGTTGTCAGAGATACAGTTGCTTCCGGACCAAGCGATAACGACGCGGATAACAGTTTGTTTTTGGGAAGAAGGAACAGCTCCGGATTTATCTGAAGGCCGCAAAAGAAATTTCCTGCCACAGTAACCTTCCAATCACCTGCATCAAAGTCCTTGGAAAGGATCTGAAATCCCGTCAGGTAATCTGACTGCATCCGCACGGAACCTGTCGCAGAGGTTCCGAATGACATGGAACCTCCCACTGTAAGCAGGAACTGCGGCCTGGTTCTCAAATACAGAACCCCATTTAATAACGGTACATAGTACTCCCCAAGAGGTACAGAGACGGAACCCGCCCCGGATACAGAAAAGTTTCCTGACAGTGATGCATCCACCCCAAACTGCATCATCTGCTTTGAATCTGTGATATACAACTTTATGGGAAATTTCAAATTAACAGAGACACTTCCGTTCAGCTTCGTTGTTTCATTTATTTTAACACCTTTAAAAGAATAGGACTGGGACGCAGATAGCGTTGTCTGAGTCACCTCCAGTTCACTGGCTCCTGCCACCGCTGCCGCTGCATCCTCTGTGCTTGCAGCTGCCGCTTCACTTCCATAGGAAACCCCTTGGGGAAGCCCGGAAAGATCTACCGTACATACCTGATCCTGTGCAACCTCATCAATACGCAGATGCTCAAACACCTCTTCCAGGGCCGGCTGTTCCACTGTAATAGTAACGGTCCTGTCAGCAGGTCTTGAGACCCCGCTCACATGGACCACCAGCCTCAGCTCATCATTATAAAAATAGGCAAGATTGCAGCCCTGTTCAATGCTGTCTGCATGATCATCTGTGTTAGTCAGTGTATATGTCACACCTTCATAAGAGGTCTCTGCCAGTGTATTAACCTCTGCATTCCCATGGATCACAACGGTATCCTTGGCAAATACACCAAAATTCCCGCCAGAAAGCTCCACTGTCCGTTCCTCCTCAAAGTCTGCAGGAACATAACTGTCCAATTCCTGAAAAGCTCTGGTGTGGAACAGATTCGTATAGGTATTGCTGATGGTCTTTTCCGTATCTTCATCGATAAGATAAGCCTTGATGATGAAGTAGTGCGGCAGTTCCTCATCAATCAGCACTTTTCCTGTGTTCTCATCCGGATCTGCGTCCAGGGTCTTTCGCAGAGACAGTTCCTCTGTATCTTCCTCGTAAATATCTATACACGCAGTACAGTAATCTTCCGCATCATATTCCACAGCTATGTAGGTCTCTTCCCCTTCCACGGTAAGATCTGCGTTAATCATCACATTCGGGGATACCTCCTGGCACACTGTACACCTGCCGCTTTCATCCAGCTGATGATAGGGGGCAACATATTCATCATATTCTTCCCCACAGATATCACAGGTATATCTGATATACCCTTCTTCTGTGCAGGTGGCATCCCGGGCTTCTGTAACACTATACTGGTGACCCAGAGCATCTGTGTAATTATCTGTATAGCTTTCCCCACAGTTTTCACATGTATATGTGGTGTAACCATAGTCATCACAGGTGGGCTCCACTGTTTCTGTCTCAACATACTGATGACCTGATGCCTCTGTATAATCAACAGTAAAGCTTTCCTCACACACCTCGCAGGTATATGTGGTATAGCCTTCCTCCGTACAGGTTGGATCTGTTACCACCACACTGTCCTCTGCAGGTGTATGTACCTCACACAAACGTTTGACAGACAGTTCCAGTGTCTCACCTGCTCCTTCTGTCACATTCAATTCCACATAACAGATTTCATCCTTCTCCATAGACCAGTCCATGAAGTTTTCATCTTCATACGGTTCCATGTATAAACCGTCCCAGGAGCTGTCCTTAATGGTCATACTACTTACCCATTCACTGATTATACGGAATCTGTAGGTTCCGTCCTCCGGCGCAGTGAACTTACAGTTCTTCAACATTCCAGCTGTGATATTTAATGTGTTTGAGCCTATGGAAATCTCCTCCGGCCCCGTTTCTGAGCCTGGTTCAAATTCTCCCCCACTGTCTGCAGCATCAGAGAAGATACTGTCTGCGGTTACTTCCTGAGCGCCTGAGTGCGTATCATTTCCAAAACTTCCATCCGGCTGCTCATCCCCGTCTCCAAAAACGGACGCTTCTTCCACCGCCTCACCTGCTTCCGGGAAAACCTCCGTGGATACGTCCTGTACTGGTTCTGCTGACACATTCTGTATGGAATCCTCTGCCATGTTCTGCTCAGCATCTGATATCCCTGCACTGTCAGACAGAATCTCTGCTTCCTGCTGTGTGCTTTCCGCAAGGACATTCACGCTTCCTGACGGTACAGAAGAAAACAGCATCATTGCCGACATTAACCATGCTATTTTTCTCTTCATTCACATTCCTCCCTGTTTTTTTGAAATCATGTACAATACGCAGATATCATCGTTAGGGCTTTTGACTCCAACAACTTTTTATTTAATTATATAGCAATTATGTGGCATTTTCAATTATTTATATGGCTCACGCCCGTACTGCGGAATCTAACTGTCAATCGCAATAATCACAAAAAAAAAACAACCATCGACTTATCAGAATATACCATTCCTTTATCAACAGTTGTTTTTTTATTTTCTATAAATATTTAGGGAAATAAACTATGCTTGAAATTCCTCAAACCATTTTTCCACATTTTTAATATCTGTACCGGTTAACCCTGCTGTATCTTCCACCGAGTACCCTCTCCTGTACATATTTTCAGCAATTCTTCGGGCCATGGCTTTTTCACCTTCCATTCGGCCTTTTCTAACACCCTTCTTTATACCTTCTTTTATACCTTCTTTTTTGCCTTCATCGCGATACATCAGCATCGCTCCATCCCATGCCTCGCACACATCTCTCACCTCCGGTTTTCCATTTTTTAACATCTCATACTGATCAAACAACGCTCCCAGAAAACATCTGCTCTCATAACTCATCTTTTCTATTTCTCCTTTGTGTTTTTCTATGTAAGCTTTCAGTTCTTCCTTTTTTCTGCTGTATTTCATCAGATGGAAAATCGCCCTCCACTCCGTATGGAACAATTCCGGATCCTGTTCATGAATATCAGTCACATGGACATGATATTCCGGGATCAGGTCCTTTTGCTTCTTTAATCCCTCCGGTATCTGCATCATTTCCTGCAGCCTGTATTTGCTTTTCCACTTATGTTCACCAAGATACAGCACCTGATTTAACACGGGAATCAGAGCCAATACTTTTCCCTCATCTGTTTTTCTTTTGTATTTTTGAGTCCGCACCTGCTCTGCATATTCAATACCATCATAACACAACGTACGCACCGGCATATTATAGTCCACAGTACTCTGACCTTCACAGCAGAGCAGACAGCGAACTCCCGGCTTGTCATACAGCATCACTATGTCACGTTCTCTCTCCATGCAATCTATTTTTAGTCCGGATACTTTTTTCTTCTGTGAAATTTCATCCTGTGCCTTTTCTGTATCCGCTTCTTCCTGTCGGAAAAGCTCCAGAAACAACCGCTTTTTCCTCTGCTCTTTTCTCAGGTATTTTGCTTCAATTACCTGTTCTCCGCCAAACATAGTTCCATTGAACAGATCTGCAAAACGAACCGGATCCTCCAGATACTCCACAAGAGCCTGATCCTTTATTCCCAGGCGACCACCTGCTTTCTGTATTATTATTTACTATACTTTGGGATTTTTTCGCCGAACGGCAAGATAAAATGTAAGTACAGCGTATCATACACAAAGCTGTTTTGCAAGGAATATTAAATATTTTATCAGGATTTCATATTTATTTTATCATATCATTTTCAAGAACGCAATGGGCTTATATTTTGCTGCTAGGGTCTTCGTTAAGTGGTGGACTCCTTTTGAAATGTTGAAGTTTATTCCGTTAACTGATATACTGAAACAAATGGCAAAATCATATCACTATCCGGCACCGACAACTGTTCACTGCCGTTTTTTCAAAACAAAGGAGAACCCCTATGATTTACATATCCCAGCTAATCTCTGACGAAGAATTAAAAGATCTGACCTCAAAATATCATACCGGTGTAGAACTGGTGGATTTCAGCATAGGAATGAACCTGGATGAACTGAAAACCTGTCTTAATGACTGGAAAAAACGCCTTGATGCCATGGGAAATCCGCCCTTAACGCTTCACGGCCCTTTTCTGGATCTGAATCCTGTCAGCTACGATTCCATGGTCGCTCAGGCCACATGGAAGCGTTTTTCACAGACGTATGAAGCAGCAAAAATTCTTGGTGCAGGAAAAATCGTATATCATACCTGCCGGGTACCGGCTATCTGTTATCTAACCATGTGGCCGGAACGATTGGCTGAGTTCTGGAATGCTTTTCTGCAGGAACACAATGATATTCCTGTAGCTGTAGAAAATGTTTTTGATGAGGCGCCGGAACCTATTGCACAATTCGCATCCCGGATAGAACATTCCCATTTTTCTCTCTGCCTGGATGTGGGGCATGCTCACTGCTTTTCTGATGTACCTCTGGAGCAGTGGCTGAAAGTTCTTTCCCCCTGGATCAGTCACCTGCATCTTCACGACAATCACGGACAGAGAGATGAACACCTTCCTCTGGGTGCTGGAAGCCTTTCTTTAGAAGAACTGATTGCATTTCTGCCCTCTTTAGATAAACTAGACAGTATAGTTCTGGAGAATACTTCTATAAAAGACTGCCAGCAATCCCTTGATTTTATTTTACAGTTACTTTTGCAACATTCTGTTTATGCAGCAAAAGATCGCTGAGGTCACAGAACCACAGCGATCTTTTTTTAGAAGGTTATTTATGCAGTCATTTTTCAGATATTTAAATGGACGGATACCAGCTTATTTAACTGTTACCTTGCATTTCACAGAATAATTTCCGGCTTTCACAGTGATAATCGCTGTTCCCTTCTTTATTCCCTTAATTTTACCATTTGAGTTTACTGTGGCCACCTTCGTATTTGAAGAAGTATATGTCACTTTTTCGCTGATTCCGAATGTTTGCGGTTTCAGTGTCAGAGTTTTGCCCTTCTTTATTGATACGGAAGATTTCACATTGGTTATTCCCGGAACTGTTACAGTTACCTTCACCTTTTTCGTTCCTGATGTTACTGTAATTACTGCTTTTCCGGGTGCCAGAGCTTTAATTACTCCGGAGGATGTTACAGAAGCAACTTTTTTATCAGAGGATGCATAAGTAATCTTCTCCTGTGAAGTAATCGGATACAGTACCGGCTTGAGAGTTGCTTTTTTGCCTTTTGCAACAGTCAGCTTACTCTTGAGCCCGGTAATCTTTGTGGTCTTAACTTTTCCGCTCTGTACACTTACGGTCACTTTCTTCTTCAGTCCGCTTGCAAGAGTAATCGTCAGTGTTGCCTTTCCGGTCTTTGACTGTGCTTTAATCGTACAGGTACCGTCCTTCTTTCCGGTTACCTTGAATATCTTTTCGCTGCTGGATTTCCAGGATTTCACATAGTCTCCTTTTGCAAGACCTGTTACCTTCAACACCTTTGTACTCTGCGTTACTTTCAGCGGAAGCGTTGTCGCATTCACAGTCATTTTCGGTTCAAGCTTGGCAATAACCTGAGTCTCTTTTTCACCGCATTTACATGTACGTTCTTTCAGTCCAGTCGCAAATACTGTAGCTTCTTTTACAGTATTCCATTTGCCAAATGCATGTACATGTCTTGTTTTTTCCAGTTCATCAAGTTTCTTCTCAGCAGCCTTCAAAATTTCTTCTTCATTTTTCAGAAGTGCCTTCTGTGCATCTGTCAGTTTATTGTAAGCAGTTCTTGCCGCTTCAATGGAAGCCTTTGAATCCAGAGTAACTTCTCCGATTGCAGTAATTTTATTATAAACACTCAATGCTGCTTTTGCATCTGCTTTACTTGCTCCTACTGCTACAGTAAATGTAATTGGACTGCATCCTCCTGTCTGATCCCATGGAGTTCCTGTTACTTTTACGATGCCTGTGCCTGTTGCCTTAATCTTATGAACAGTCCAGGATGTCATTCCGTCTTCAGAGCTTTCAATCTTATCTGTAACTTCAACGATTCCGTTCTTGTCATATGTCCAGTCAAAACGCTGTTCTGTTGCATTCGTGGGATTAAAATCAATATTCAGATACATGCTGGTATCTTTTGTCATTGTAAATGAATCATCTGTAAGCGCAGCTTTTAATGGATTCTTATACTTAAAGGTTACTGTTACATACTGATAGATGTCTTCATTGTAAATATTTGTAACCTTAAATTTTACAGTACCTGCTTTATATGGAATAATGCCGTCCTCGTGAAGCTCTGAATGTGTTGCAACATCTTCTCCCTCCACAACTTCCCATTTTACATCACGCTGCGTAGTGTTATAAGGCTCAAAAGTAATGTGATAGCCATTATTCAGTTTTTCTCCGGTTTCGCCGTCCCAGCTTCCCGGGCGGATTCCTACATAATGCTGTCCGTTATCCTGCCATTCATCAATATAGCAGATATTATTATTTGCATCATCTACGTCCACATACATACCTGTTACAGGAACTTCATTACATATTGCCTTGAATGAAACAGAGGGTGCCCCATCAGACATACCGCTCTGCTGTTTCAGAGAAATCGTTGCGGTATGAGTACCTGCACGGTTAATGATCAGCTTATTTCCAACAAAACGGAAATTATAATTGGGATCATCTGTTTCATAGGTCAGTGCCTGTGAAGGAATCGTAATTTCATTTCCTTCACTGTCTTTTGCCTTAACGGTAACAGCTTCTCCATAATAATAGTTATTTTCCGTCCACATGGTACCGGTAATCTCAAAAGGATTTTCCATTGATACTTCATTTTCACCGATATATGCCTTCATATCTGTGATTCCGGATATCTGTGTATAATTAATCGTAAACTGTGTTTTTAAATAATTTGTGCTTACTGTAACCGCTTTTGTCAGTTTTGCTGCTGCAGGCTGCCAGGTTCCGGTTTCATCATCCACCCACCAATGGAAAGAAGTATTCCATGTTTTATCAACAGGGTTCCATACAGGAATTTTGTCTTCACATTCAAAAATTGCTGTTTCACCATCTTTTGGTTTATTGATCACAAAACGTCCCACATTTAAGGAAGACAGGTCAAAGGATCCGTCCTGATTCATCTCAATGACAGTCCCGTCATCGGCCTGGAAATATACCGGCGGAATAACCGTCACTTTACATTCTGCCCGGTAACCTTCCGAATTTGTTGCGTAAACAGTTGTGGTACCAGGCTTTTTGCCTGTAATTGCACAGTAGCTTTCAGAATTCATTAGATCGGTCTTTCCTGTAACAGCCGCAACATCACTGCTGTCAGGATTAATACTCCATTCAACTGAGGAATCTGCTGTTACTGTTACACTTTCACCCATACGAATTTCGACATTTTTTGCAGACAGAACCACCGGATTTTCCGGAAGTCCCTTCAGAGAAGCAATAGCACCAGCAACATCATTTGTTGCATCTCCGTAAAGTGCAACTTCTTTTGCCGCTGCATACTCAGCTGTTTGTTTCTGTCTGGCATTCATGCCTGCCATAAGAGCAATCAACTCATCTTTATTGGCAGCATACTTAGGAACATTGTCATCTGAAAAATACGATGATCCTCTGTATGCGTAGATAACCCGGATCACCTGTCCTGGAGCAACAACATTGTCATTATAGCTGTTTCCGCCGCCATTAGCCCTTACATCACCGTCAACCAGATATCCCCATTTATTACTGGTGTAAAAATCCTTGTCATCTACAAATCCGTCTTCCTGAGTATCGTCTCTGATTCCAATGACCTGATCATAATTGTCATAGTCAAGCTTCAGATTTCCCAGACCCCCCACTGCATCAGCAAGAATATCCTTTATGTATCGGTTACTTGTCATGGAAATCTGTGTCGGTTCCACCAGATACCGCCCGTTCCGGTTATAATCACTGCGACTATTTTCATATACCTCTACAGAAATTGTTACATAGGATTTTGCAGTGACAGTAACCGGTATGGAAACGTAAACTGAATCATTTGCTTTTACCGTCAATGTTGTTTCGCCAGGGTAAATACTTGCCTTTACGTTGCCATTGCTGTCAACTGTGGCAATACTGGTATCAGCAATACTCCAGGTCAGAGTATCTGTGGTATTTTCCGGCAACACTGTTGCCTGAACAGACAACTTGTCATTTACTCCAAGAATCAGTTTATCTTTATCCAGTGTAATACTCTCTGCAGGAATCTTTGGGTTCAGAGCCTCATCTAAAGCTGCCTGTGCAGCGCTTACATCTTCTGCTGTAGCTTTTCCGTTCACAATCACAGCCATTGCTGCTTCATATGCAGCTTTCGCCGATCCGTTTTTCTGCTCATCGGTAAGGCCCATAATATAACTGATCAGAGAATTCTTCTGTGAAGAAGAACTTCCAATGCCTACATCTGATCCATCACTGGTAGTACAGTAAATAAATCGATATACGCTTCCTGAAGACATCCCATATCCAAGATACCCGAAAGTTTTCTTCGTTCCGTTCTGAACTGCGATCCACTGACCGTTTTCCATGTCTCCATTGTCAAGATATCCGTCATCCTGACTTGCATCTGCAATACCGGTTACGGAAGAATAACTTCCCTGATAAGCAATTTGTGCTAATTCAAGTTTTTCTCCTCCCCATTTGTAATCGTCATATTCGATTGCAGCAGGTGCAACCAGAAATTCACCATTTCCTTCTGCATCATATTTTTCTACTGTAATATAATCAACTGACGCACTATAGCTGTCTTCACCGGCAGAAAAATCTTCCTCTTCAAAAATCTCCGATATATCGTCTTCTGCCATACCGCCGTCTGAAAATGGATCCACAGCCTCTTCTGAAAAATCATCTCCTATTTCCGTTTCTTCCTCCTGTGCAGCTCCTCCTTCCGGAATAACTGTAAGCTCAACACCTTCTCCGGCTGAAAATTCAGCACCATCTGAGAAGTCTTCCGCCAGTACCAGTGAGGGCACCATACTGATGCTCATACTTGCAGTCAGCACAGCTGCCAGAATACGCGCTGCAATTTTCTTTCTTCTCATAGTTTCCTCCTTTTTTCTGTAACAGCCCCCCGAAACGCATCTGCCTTTCAGCAACTGTTACGTTTTCTGGTAATTTCAGATGAAATATGATCAGATCTGCAAAATAACTGTTCTTGGTTTTTCCATAAAGTGGGTATGAAAAAGACCAATAAAAAAGGTAACAAAATAACTTTTTTCAAATAAGCTTCTCATCTTACTGAAAAAAATCAATCTGTTACCTGATAGAGGTTTAGTATGCGAAATATTTCTACCTTTTCAAAAAAACTGCCATGTGCCGACTGTACGGCAGCGCACTTACCTGTATGGGAGTTTCACCCATTAATCAGCAGCTTTCCTACGTTATTCAATTAAAAAAAGCCATGCCGGATTCCATGGCATGACCAATACGCAGATCACTGTACCTCCTGAATCCGAGGAGTTATGTACATCGACCGTGAAGATAGATCTGACTTATAAGCAAACGTGCTGAATTTCCAACCGCATCTGCTTCATACAGTAGCGTTCCTGTGCGGGATTCTCACCCGGCTTCCTATACAGACATTAATCTGTCTGCATAAAATCCTCACGATTTCATCCATTTATAGAATACCTTTATAAACCCATATTGTCAAGTTTTTTCTCTTTTTCTTGCAAACCAGCCAGCACTATTATATAATAGTCTGGCAAAATGAATACTTATCTGGCAAAAGGGAGCAATATTACTTTTTCTTTCTCCCTTTTTACAAAGGAGAATGTTTATCTTATGTCGTCAACCCCAGCCCTTTCATCTTCCCGCGATCATGTCATTACTCGCAAAAACAGCAATCGTTATCGAAAAAATATCATTCACATTCCCGAAGGAATCAGTTATATCGCCACAGAAGCATTCCAGCATCAGTCCTGCATTCGTTCAGTTTCTTTTCCAGATTCCCTGCGCAAAATCGGTGCCAGAGCTTTTCAGGGCTGTACTTTTATGGAATCTGCCCTCCTTCCTCAAAGTATGGTGCAGCTGGGACCTGGTGCTTTCAGTGACTGTCCGAAGCTTGAAAAACAATTCATTCCCTCAGGCATTTCAGAACTTCCCAGGGAAATCTTCCGTGATGACCAAAAACTGCAGTCTGTGACTTTTGGAGAAAACAGCCGGCTTCATATTATTCGTGACAATGCTTTTTCCAGCTGTATCTCCCTCGATTCTTTGGACCTTCCAGACAATATTACAGAAATCTGTGACCGGGCTTTTTATCGCTGTAAAAACCTTCAAAATATTCATCTTCCTCACAATCTTCACCGTATCGGAATACAGGCCTTTTATTTTTGCGGAATTAAAAATTTAGTACTTCCGGATTCACTGGAGATACTGGAGGAAAGTGCATTTTTCAAATGCAATTCTCTGATATCTGTGGTGATTCCTACAAGTGTGAAATGTATTCGAAAATGGGTCTTTCATGGATGTAACCGTCTGCAGTATCTTGAAATCCGTCATGACCCTGATTTTATCGGGGAATGGATCATAAACAGAGCCGCTACCATACGCTGTTACCAGGGCTCCAAAGTGGATAAATACTGCCAGGATTCCGGTTTCCATACAGAGTATTTATAAAAGAAACTGCCGAAAATCTAATCACAAGAATTCCAGCATCTAGGGGTAATGCAGAATCCGGTAATTCAGATTTTCGGCAGTTTTTTTAATTGTATTATTTTACAGTTACTTTAATTTTTGTATAAACACCATTTCCTGCATATACATATACAGTACAGGTTCCTGCCTTGACAGCAGTAATCTTTCCATCAGAAGATACTTTTGCAACCTTTGTATTGGAAGATTTCCAGGAAATCGTATCTGCATGTTTTACGATCTTTTTGGAAGAATCCACCTTTGTTACTTTTGCAGTAATCTTCTTGCTGCTTCCTGCTTTCAGGGATACCTGCTCTGCAGAAACGGTTACTTTCTTCGCATTGGTGTATTTTCCGCCTTTTGTAGTCACATGGGCACGATACGTTTCTTTTACATATTCTTTCTTTCCATTTACAAGCTTATAAGCCTTCACGCTGTATTTATAAGATGTTGCTTTCTTCAGCTTCTCCTGTGTCCAGGAAGTGGTATCTGTGTTCTTGATAGTCTTTAGTTTCTTAACATCTGTTCCGCATCTGGAACCGTAAATTTCATAACCGTCGGCACTTGCAATCTTTGTCCAGCTCAGTTTCACGCTGGTGGTATAGGCAGTTGTCTTTAATCTCATAAAGGTGTTATCCTTTACGGTCACTTTGCAGGCTGCCTTTACATTTTCGTTCACTGCAGATGCGCAGGTAATTGTTGCGATTCCGGTTCCGGCGGCAGTTACTGTTCCGTCAGAAGCCACCTTTGCAACCTTTTCATCGGAGCTGGACCATACAACTGTTTTATCCTTTGCATTATCCGGCTTTACAGTTGCTTTTAGCTTCGCTGTCTTTCCAAAATCAAGAGAAAGACTTGTCTTATCCAGAGTGATGCTTTCTGCCACAGGAACAGCGGTAACGGTTACTGTACACTCTGCAAAAATATCTGCATTTTCTTCCGAGGTACAGGTAATGACTGCAGTTCCTTCTTTCACACCGGTTACTGTTCCGTCAGAAGATACTTTTGCAACGTTTTCATCAGAAGATGTCCAGATTACATTTGTATTTGCAGCATCTGCCGGAGTAACAGAAGCAGTAAGAACTGCGGTTTCATTTTCTTCAAGGCTCAGCAGTGATACATTGAGAGTAAGTCCTCTTACTTCATCAGAACGAATAAGACGGATGTAACGGATATCAGGTTCTTTTTCACCTTCCTGGGTGATAATCCTGAGGATTCGTTTTTCCGGAACAGTTTCATAGGTACGTTCTTTTCCATATGCGCCATTGATATATACATTGGTGTCTTCCGGTGCATCAACCTTTACTTCCAGTCCTTCTCCGGAATAGAGCGCTGTTGTTACCTGAGAATCCAGGCTTACTTCTGTTCCGTCAACGGTAATGGATACCGGAGCTTCCGTTGTACCTACCGCAGATTCAGAAGGATTTAATACACGATATGCATAGGTTACTTCTGTTGATTTTTCTCCGATGGCACCGGCATAAATATGAGACGCCGTAGAGACACGAATATAGCTGATACTGTCAAGATGAACCGGCATACCGTTTGCATCCACTGCCCAGTCAATATCAAATGCATCGCCGCCTGTCAGATGAGAGCCGGTGTACGGGTTGGAAGCCACACCTTTATTGGAGCCATTCACATTTACGTCCACATACCCAAAGTCAGGATAAGCTGCGGATGCGCTTCCATAGGGATCCTTCGTATCATTAACCAGCTTCAGTCCGGATACGGTAACAGACTGCTGTCCCTCTGCCCAGTTATAATACGGATACAGGCTGCTTTCCGGGAATTTATAGTTTGTACCGCTGTTGCCTCTGTTATCTGTCCATGAGGACTGTCCGCCGTCATTGGTATAGGTTACAGAATAATTCCAGTCTGCCTCATCATCGTAATGCATGGAGCCTGCCAGATAATACCAGTTTTCACCATCCTGAGATACCATCACATTACCGGGTTCTGCTGCACCCTGAGAAGCTGCAAAAGGATTCCCATATACAATAAAGTCAACGCCATAAGGATTGTTTTTACTGTTTACAATTGGATTATCATATTTCCATGTGATGTATCCGCCAAAACCTCCCAGAGAAAGAACACCGCCGCCGTTAACAAGAGTACGCTCCGGAGTAAGTCCATAGCTGCCCATATTTGTATACTGACTTCCGATGCAAAGATATCCCTCTACGCTGTCAGGAACAGCGTCCTTTGGACCTCTTGTTTTAAAGGAATAAGTATAGGCAGATGCACCGCTTTCTGTTCCTTCTTCATTCCATTTTCTTAAATTAATGGTCACATTGGTACTTACAGAACCTGCCGGAACTGTAATCTCATAAGTCAGAACATCTTCGTCCGTTCCTTCTGCCGGAGTTCCTTCCAGTCTGTTGGCATCGGTCATAGAACCTTTAAATACCTCGATTCCATCAGGAACAGTAAACTTCATGGTGCACTCCGACACACCGCTGTCCATCAATGCACTTAAGGAATATGTTTCCGGTGAAAATCCCGGTTTATAAAATTCAGCACCTGTAAGCTCAGCAGAAAGAATTTTTGCGTCTATTCCCAGAGGGCTTACTTTTTCCACATAGAATGTATAAGTTTTTTCCGGAGCAAATACAAACTCTGTCCCGGCATCCTCTGCCTGCTGTTTCGCTTCTGCATATGCCTTATCTGACATTACTCCAAATACGAATCTGGTTACTCCTTCCTCATTCAGCTGCTGCTCGGCACAGGGCCAGTTATGGGTCTGAATCTGTGCTTCTCCGTCATCCTTTGTCAGATAAACATGTTCATAGGAGTTTCCAAAATATGGAGTAAATACAATACTGTTTGTGCGCTCTCCGAAAACGTAAATCTTGTAATTATAAGTACTGCTGCTGAATCCGCTGCTTCCAAGAGTGTCTGTATCCGGTGTATATTTGAAAATATTACCTTCCGCATAGTTTTTGTACTTCGGATATGCAAGAGCGGTCTGTCCGTTTGGAAGAACGGTCATACGGGTAATTGTATTTGTGGTTGTATATGGACGGAAAACATTAAAGGTATATCTTGTTGTGTTCAGATCATCCTCTTTATCCGTCACATCAATATAAATGGCATTCCATCCTGGCTCCAGTGCATTGGATTTACTTACCTCCATACCATTTTCCAGTACAGTTTCACTGTACTCACCGCCATAGGTCTGTGTGGATAATACCGCGCCAAACTTTTCCTCATCGAAATAAGGTGTTACACGGAAAACAGAAAGGGTATTATTACTGTTTTTAATCTGAATGTCATAGTCATGCTTTGCGGCATGGAATTCAGAATCACTTCCTGTCCAACCTTCAAACATTTTATAGCTGTAGAAAGACATATTGGACAGATACGGTTTTTTATTCTCCATTACCTGAAGGCGGACAGCACCTTTTACCACTGTTTCATCAGTAGATAAAGAAGACGTGGCATAAATGGTAACCGGACCTTCCTTCAAGCCAGTTACAAGTCCGCTTTCATCTACTGTGGCAACGGTTTCATCACTGCTGCTCCAGGTGAAGGTTTCAGAGCGTTTCGTTCCTGTTGCTTTCAGCTGAAGCTGAGGCACCACTGTTTCATCTGCCGGATCAATATAAATATATTTGTTTCCGGAACCGTCTGCTGCAGCAACACTGACACCCAGAACCTGTACCTGGAAAATCGTATAGTTAGATGAATCCATATTCCACTGGACAAGGACACGGGCTGTTCCTGTCTTTTTCGGTGTTATGTTGATTCTGGAGCTGGCATAGGTTACATCTGCCACTTCCGGATCCAGACATTTCAGTGTACATTCATTGCCGTAATAGTAATTATCCTGCCAGTTAAACTGTACGGGACCTGAAATGTATCCGTCTTCAGGCATTGCTACAGTAAATACCTTCTGGGTGAATTCCAGATGTCTGGGATATACTCTAAATATTATCTGAGAATATGCCCCCTCGTAATACTGCTGCCCTTCTTTAAAAGCAATATAAGGTCTGACATATGTACTTCCGTAAACTTTATTCAGGGTAATATTTCCCTGTCCGTCAGAAACCGCATTTGATGTATTGTCAATATTCCAGAGCAGCTCCATTCCGTCCGGAAGTTCTTCCAGCTTTTCTCCATCCAGATAAGCTTCCGTAGCAATATGTGCTGTCATAAGCTCCGTATCATCTGCGTCATATACATATACAAACTTATTCTCTCCGTCCGGATAAAAATCGTCAGAATTTGTTACAGAGGCCTTCAGCAAAAATCCATTGATTTCCAGCGCAATGGATTCCACTGCATTTCCCTCGGCATCCTTTGCAGTAATGATACATTCCTGCTTTGTAAAGGAGCTGTCCACCGTCACACAGATTTCATTTGTGATTCTTAAAAACTCATTCTTTCCGTTGACTGTGATCATTTCATAAGTATAATCTCCGTCAAAATAATCTGAAGGTTTAATATACTTATAGGACGTACTTCCGGCAGACGGTATTGCAACATAATAATGCTCAGTTCTGGATGTCTCCGGAAGCTCCTGTGAAATGTCTTCACTGTCTCCGGCCTCTTCCGGCTCTGCTGAAGCTTCACCTGACAGGAAATCCTCCGGCTCCTGATCTTCTGCATCATCTGCAATTACTGTTTCTTCTGCCTGCTCTCCGCTAAAGAACAGATCCTCATCCGCTCCGAATTCGGCAAATTCTCCGAAGCCTCCCACATCCTGCACCACCGGAGCTTCCACGGCTCCGCCTCCGTCGCTGAACATGTCTGCTGCAGCGGCTTGTGTACCTGAGCTGATTACCATGGTAAGACATAACAGGTAACTTAACAGCTTTCTTTTCATTTTCTTTCCTCCTATATTCATATCCTGTTTTAATGCCTTCTTCATTAATAACAGCAAAAAAGAAACCTCATCTTTGCCTATGAGCTTCCCTGTTTCCAAAATATGTTGATATCCTGACTTAAGTTCATCCTACTGACAGCGCCTTCCCGGATTTCTCCAGTGGCATAATGCTGCGTTCGTCCCTCATACAGTAGAGAAAGACTGTCCCGGATTCTCACCGGGTTCCCACAAACTGCCCCAAAAGCAGACAGACCATATCTGGTTATTTATAAAATTTTATAGGTCAGCAGATGAAGAATCTTCATCTGCTGAACACTGTTAATATAAACAATATACTATATTTAGTCCTGAATTTCAAGATAATTCAGGCTATTTAACTGTTATTCTCACTTTCTTATAAATTCCATTATTTGCAAAGCAGTAAATGTAACAGGTTCCTTTGCTTATTCCCTTTATTTTTCCGCTCTTACTAACTTTAGCAACAGAAGGATTGTCAGTTACAAAACGAACCGATCTTGCATGGTATTTTGCATATTTTGAAGTGTTAGTTACCTTTGCTTCCAATTGATATGTTTTTACTTTTTTCACAGAAACAGAGGATTTATTAACCGTTACTTTCTTTGCATTTCCATATTTGCCTCCAATTGTAACAACATGCATATTCTCGGATTTCGAAATTTTGACATTCTTACCGTTTACTTTTTTGTATGCCACAACGTA
>JAXFBD010000092.1:0-3097 GCA_034118545.1 Blautia sp. | reverse complement strand
ATCAGACCTTCTTTACCGTTCTGTTCCCCAGAAAATCAATGCAAGCATTCCCGGCCCGGTATGAGCGCCGATCACAGGGCCAATGACTGCTGTATAAATCTGTGCATCCGGAAACTGTTTTAAAACATTTTCTTTCAGTTCCTCTGCTTTGTCCGGTGCATCACCATGACCGATCACCACCAGTTTTCCCTCTTTCGGTGTCCATCCGTCTTCCATCCGCTTAATCTGGGAAGCCATGGCTTTTTTGGCACCCCGCTGTTTTTCTTTCGCTTCCAGGTGTCCTTCCATATCCACATGAAGAAGAGGTTTGATTTTCAGCGCTGTTCCCATTAACGCTGCCGCTGTGGAAAGGCGTCCTCCTCTTCTCAGAGAATCCAGATCGTCTACTGTAAACCAGTGACAAACCTTCAGACGCATCTGTGTCACCCACTCAGCCAGTGCATCCATCTCCATTCCCTCAGCCTGACGGCAGAGAGCCTCACGAAGAAGAAAACCCTGTCCAACAGACGCGCAAAGGGTATCCAGAACGATGATCTTACGATCCGGATATTCCTCCTGCAGTTCCTCCATGCTCAAACATGCGTTTCTGTAATTCTGTGAAAGCCCGGATGTAAAGCATAAATAAATAAGATCCTTTCCTTCATCCAGGGTTTTTCTGAAATACTCAGAATATGTATAAGGATTAACCTGAGATGTACTTGCCATTTTCCCCTGACGGATCATTTCATAAAACTCTTCTGCGGTGATATCTCCCTCCGGCCCATATACATAAGACTGTCCGTCCACAGTAATATTCATTGGTATAATAACCGCTTCAGGAAGACCCTCCAGCATCTCAGCACTGAAATCTGCCGTTGCGTCGCTAAAAATCTGATAATTCATGTTGAATTTTCTCCCTTTTCTTAAAAATTACAAATATTATAAATTATCACGGCATAAAAGGCAACTGTCCCGTCAAAAAAAGAAGGTTATTTAGTATGGAAAAGCCAATACTCTTGTGCTATAATTTTTTCGGTGTGCATACCTGTATGCATTAATTATTTAAGGAATACGAGAGAGTTTATTATGGAAACAGAACTTGAAAAAATGAAAGCGTTCTGGGAGCATGCTCATACCAGCAGCTTCCATGCCGCAAAAACACTTCTGAAATGGATCCTTCTGGGATTCATTACCGGCAGCGTGGTCGGGGGCGTGGCAACCCTTTTTTCCCACTGTCTCACCTGCTGCTACCGCATCCGGGAGATTTATCCCCAGGTCACACTGGCGCTTCCCGCAGCCGGACTGCTGATTGTCTTTTTGTATCGTTTTTTTAAAGACACCAACGATACCGGCACCAATATGGTTATTGCATCCATTCATTCCTCCTCTGACATCACTCCCAAAATGGCGCCGCTGATTTTTATCACCACCATCCTTACGCACCTTTGCGGAGGTTCTTCCGGACGTGAGGGCGCTGCGATCCAGATTGGAGGAAGTATTGCAAACGTTATGGGAAAATACTTTTCCCTGAATGAAAATGACCGTCATATTATTATCATGTGTGGTATGAGTGCAGGCTTTTCCGCACTTTTCGGAACTCCGCTGGCATCAGCCATCTTTGCTCTGGAAGTGATTTCCATTGGGATCATGCATTACTCTGCACTTGTCCCCTGCACCATTGCTTCCTTTACCGCACATTTTATTGCCCTGCATTTTCATGTAAGGCCGGAAGCTTTCCCGGTAGCTTCCATTCCCGCTGTCACACCTGTTTTATTTATAAAAACAATGATTCTGGGAATTTTCCTTGGCATTGTAAGCATTCTTTTCTGTATTGTTCTGCATTCTTCGGAGCATCTTTACAGACATTTTTTTAAAAATCCTTATCTTCGGATTTTTGCGGCGGGATGCATTATTTTGCTTTTATGCGTCGTACTAAGGACAGATCAATATCTTGGCTCCGGTATGTCTCTGATTGAAAAAATTTTTGAAGGCGGAAGCGTTCCAATTGCTGCATTTCTGCTGAAAATGATCTTTACCGGACTGACACTGGGAGCCGGTTTTAAAGGCGGCGAAATCGTCCCCTCCTTCACCATAGGAGCCTGTTTTGGCTTTATTGCCGCAAATCTACTGGGCATGCCTGCCGTCCTGGCTGCAGCCTGCGGTATGGTGGGGGTTTTCTGCGGCGTTACTAATTGCCCTATTACTTCCCTTCTGCTCTCCTTTGAGCTGTTTGGATTTGAAGGGATGCCATATTATCTTGTTACAGTTTCCGTAAGCTACATGCTTTCCGGATATTATGGTTTATATAATGCTCAGAGAATCATGTACTCTAAAACGGAAACACAATTTGTCAATCGAAAAGCACATTAATCATTAAGGAAGTACATTATATACATAAGGAAAGTACATCAAACATTAAGAAAGTACATCAAACATTAAGAAAGTACATCAAACATTAAGAAAGAAGGAATTAGTTATGAAAAAATGTATGAACTGCGGTGCAAATATACCAGATGAATCACGCTTTTGCACCAACTGCGGAGCTTCGGCAGAATACAATGCCTATGACGAGGCAGACTCCCGTGAAGAATATGATTATTATGGCGGTGCTTCCCGTTCAGGATATGAATCATATGGCGGCGCTTCGTCCCGGGCCAGAAGCGGCTCACGCACCAGGTCTGCTTCCCGCGGAAATAAAAGCACGAAAAATATTTCCGGAAATCTTCCGCTGATGCTGGCTGCCGCATTTATGCTGTGTGTTGTCATCCATGCTGTATTTTCATCTGTTTATTCTTTTATATATCAATTGATAATGAACAGATTTTATGGATTTTCCTTACTGTCGATTTTTACCAATTTTTTCTCAAACATATGGGGTTCCATTCCCAATCTGCTTATTGTATGCATTCTTCCTGTTATCTTCTGTATTTATTACAGAGCGGAAGCTAAAAACAAAAGCACTTTTCGGATGATATGCTTTATATTGTCCATTGCTGCCCTGGCAATTATCGCCATCGGAAATATTATTTATCTTTTTACATACCCTGGAAGTTATGATGCCGCTGTATTTATTTCCAGGATAATCCCCGGCAGTCCTTTTTTATACCAGGTATTCCAT
>JAXFBD010000091.1:0-16390 GCA_034118545.1 Blautia sp. | reverse complement strand
AGTCCCAACAGGATTTCATTCGTACAGGTATAGAAATTCTCTGTGATAAAATCCTGCAGTTTCTTTGCCAGAGCTATTGCTTCTTCGCCATCAGGTCTCTGATCCTTAATCTTGCCAAACTCAGCAAAAATTTCCATCATCTTAACATTAATTGTCTGCTGTTCCTCCATACTCCGCCCTGCCGATCTCTGTTCATATTCCTTATATGCATCCGTCTTTCCCCAGGATGCTTTTGCCTGTTTTGCATACTCATCAATCTTTTTTGTATCAAATGCTTCAAAACTCATATTTTTTACTCCAATCGATTTTATTCCCCAGGCAAGATCAATCAGATTCTGTAAATGATCCTTGCGGAGTTCCAGCAAATGTATCTGTTGCTCCAGTGCCTTATTTCGGTCAAAATCCGGACTATCCAGAATATCTCTGATCTCTTTCAGTGAAAATTCCAGTTCTTTGAATAACAAAATATACTGTAACCGCTCTAATGCTGTATCATCATATAGGCGGTATCCTGCGTTTGTTACTTCTGTGGCCGGCAGAAGTTTAATATTATCGTAGTGATGAAGAGCACGTATACTTACTCCAGATATTTTGCTGACTTCATGTACTGTCATCATTTTTATCACCTCTTTCTCTGTGGTAATCATATCATAAACTATTACATAACGTCAGAGTCAATACCTTTTTGTAATAATTCTAAAATAATTCAGTATCATCACTTCCTGTAGGTTTACTTGGACTTTTCTTCCATCATAACCTGCCGACAGGTCCAAGACTTCACCTCTTTCGCTTTCTTTTGGACTTTTTTTCCTCCATAACCTGCAATCAGGTCCAAGACTTCACCTCTTTCGCTTTCTTTTGGACTTTTTTTCCATCATAACCTGCAGGCAGGTCCAAGACTTCACCTCTTTCGCTTTCTTTTGGACTTTTTTTCCTCCATAACCTGCGATCAGGTCCAAATCAATTTTGCACAAAACGAAACAGCACCCGCAGGTGCTGTTTCATGGCGTTTCCAACCACCATCAGTGGTCTTCTTTTGTAATAACTTCATCTTTGTTCTTATAGATACTGTTTGCCGGTACACATCCTCTCACCGGTGACAGCGGATAAATATTAGTGTTTCTTCCGATTACCGTTCCCGGATTGAGAACAGAGCCGCAGCCGACTTCCACATGGTCTCCCAGCATGGCTCCGAACTTCTTAAGGCCTGTTTCCACTTTTTCTTCGCCGTCTTTTACGATGACAAGCTTTTTGTCGGATTTTACATTGGAACAGATGGAGCCTGCACCCATATGAGACTTGAATCCAAGAATGGAATCTCCCACATAATTATAATGAGGTACCTGAACCTTGTTAAAAAGTACGGAATTCTTCAGTTCTGTGGAATTTCCCACAACTGCGCCCTCTCCTACGATTGCTTTTCCGCGGATAAAAGCACAGTGGCGTACTTCTGCATCCTTACCGATGATTGCCGGTCCTGAAATGCTGGCAGTAGGCGCCACCTTTGCAGATTTTGCGATCCAGATATCCCCTTCCAGACAATCATATTCCTCCGGGCTTAAGGTACTGCCCAGTTTCACGATAAAATCTCCGATTTCCGGGAGCACCTCCCATGGATAGGTTTTTCCTTCAAAAAGTTCTTTTGCAATGGTCTCATTCAGATCCAGAAGATTTTCTATAGTGAAATCTTTAATCATGATGATTTTTTTCCTCCTTTAGAAGCGGACGGCTTTTTGTAATTTGATGCAGCCGCATCAAAGAACTGCCGCAGCGCGTATTGATAATTGCTGGCTTCCACCTGTTCCGTGCGAAGTCTGACAAAACGTTCCAGCTTATCCATATACTCCTGCTCAGTAATGGTTCCTTCTGCCACATAGGTAAGCCCCTTTTCCCAGCTCGCCGTAAGCTCCGGATTGAGAAGCTGTCTGATGGAACAGTTTACAACATCAAAGATCATTTCACCAAGCAGCGTGGGAGTGATGACCTGGGTTTTCTTGTTCAGGTTCAGATATTTGATGTGAAAAAGCTTTTTGAGTATCTCTGCTCTGGTGGCACTGGTTCCGATCCCGCTTCCCTTGATCTGAGCACGAAGTTCCTCATCTTCAATGAGCTGGCCGGCATTTTCCATAGCCAGAATCATAGAACCGGAATTATACCTCTTAGGCGGAGATGTTTCTCCTTCTTTTATGCATAAGCCTTCTACAGGAAGTATATCATTCTTTTTGAGAGACTGCAATGCACTTAACAATGCCCTGTTGCAGGAGACCTCTTCGTTATCTTTATCTTCTCCGTTATCCTGTCCGGTTTTCTTTCTGGAAAAAGAGTTGGAAGCAACCTTCAGATAACCTTCCTCCATAAGCACTTTAAATGAGGAAAAAAAGGCTTCCTCCCCCATCTTTGTCACCAGATTCACTTTCTGGTATACAGCCGGCGGATAAAAAATGCTTAAGAAACGGCGCACGATGGTCTCATATACCCTCTGTGAAGTTACCGAAAGGCTTTTCAGCGCATTCAGGCCCTGCCCTGTTGGAATAATGGCATAATGGTCTGTAATCTGCTTATCGTTCACATAACGGGTTTTTGCAATATTTTTGTAGGTTCCCAGCTCAAGCGCTCCCGCAGCCGCTTCTGAAGCTTCCGCATATCCACGCAGGCCGGAAATATTTTTGTATATTTCCTTTGCCACAGCCGTGGACAGTACACGGGCATCCGTTCGGGGATAAGTAACCAGCTTCTTTTCATAAAGCTCCTGAACCATACGCAGTGTCTCATCAGGACTGCATTTAAACAGCTTGGAGCATACATTCTGAAGTTCTGCCAGATTGAACAGCAAGGGCGGATTCTTATTTTCTTTTTTGCATTCTATTTTATCCACCACACACTCCAGAGGCTGACGGAGGCTTAAATCATCAATGAGCTGCTGCGCATGCTCCTGCTTCTTGAATCCATTCTCTTTATATAAATGAGGAGATCCGTACCAGCGGCTGCCCTCCACAGCTCGCCATTCCCCCTCAAAACTTTCTCCTTCCAGTGAAATACTGCTGATCACCCTGTAAAACGGCGTCTTTACAAAAGCCCGGATCTCTCTTTCCCTTCGCACTACCATTCCCAGAACACAGGTCATCACCCGCCCCACAGAAATGGCCTGGTATTTCGTATTCAGATAACCGGAAATGCAGTTTCCATACCTAAGGGTCAGCACACGGGAAAAATTAATTCCCATAAGATAATCTTCCTTTGCACGCAAATAAGCGGAAGCCGCCAGATTATCATAGGCCGATAAATCCTTTGCCTCCCGTATTCCTCTTAGAATTTCCTCTTCTGTCTGAGAATCGATCCATACTCTCTTTTGTTTTTTTCCTTTCAGGCCCGCCATCTGAGCCACCAGCCGATATATATACTCTCCCTCCCGTCCGGAGTCGGTACACACATAGATTGTGTCAATGTCCGGCCTCAGAAGCAGGGATTTCACAATATTGAACTGTTTTTCCACACCGGGAATCACTTCATATTTAAATTCGCGCGGCAAAAAAGGCAGGGTATCAAAACTCCACCTTTTGTATTTTATATCGTATTTTTCCGGGTAGCTCATGGTGACCAGGTGCCCTACACACCAGGTCACCACAGAAGACTCCGCTTCCAGATAGCCATCCCGTCTTTGTCCTTTGATTTTTAAAGCTTTCGCAAATTCCTGAGCCACACTGGGCTTCTCAGCTATGTATAAAGCTTTTGACATTATTTATCTGCACTCATCTTTCTAAGAGGCCATGCAAGTAAAATCGCACCGCCGACCATATTTCCAAGTGTAACCACAACCATACTCTTCAGCATTGCGGCAACAGAAACTCCGGGTGCCACGCAAAGAGCGGTAACAAAGATGCCCATGTTTGCAATGCAGTGCTCAAAACCGCTTACAACGAATCCTGAAATACACATCACGATCATCAGGAACTTGCCTGATTCGGATTTCAGCTTGATACCGCAGAGAACACCGAGACATACAAAGAAGTTACATAAAACAGCACGCAAAAACATCTGAGGTACCGGAATACTTAATTTATTTCCGATAAATCCTGAAAAATAGTCCTGTGTGCCGGATGCGCCCGCACCAACAAAGATCAGAGCGAGGATGAGACATCCTACAAAGTTTCCGATGTAGCTTACAAGCCATACCTTGCCTGCATCGCCCCAGGTAACCTTCTTGTCATATGCGCCGAACGCCATAACAAGATTGTTTCCGGTAAAGAGCTCACCGCCAACAAGACAGATCAGAAGCACTGCAATGGAGAATACCAGGGCACCTAAGAACTTGCCCCATTCCGGCATGGTCTTTGAAAAAACATTTCCCACAACATTACTGTAGATCATGGCAACATCAATAAAGAAGCCCGCCATCACCGCACGCAGGAAATATTTCAGAAAGTTGCTGTTGAGCAGTGTAATCTTCCCTTTCGCCGCATTCGCCAGTTTTTCCACATCTTCAAAAAGCATAATAAACACCTCCGCATTTGTTTTTTCTCACTGGTTACATAGCGTTATTATACCAGCTTCGAAATCAATTCTCAATAAAAATTCCACAAAAAATCCAAATATTATCAATTATTTTCATCCTATTTCCACAATAATCTATTTTTGTCGAAATTTGTATTAACAACGGTGTTTTTGACTTATCAGCTGCGGAACAATCCGAAGCTTTTACTGAAATACCACAGAAAAATCCTGCTGCTGTACCGCATAACCCACAATAGAGCCGGAAATCTCCAGAGTTTTCAGAGCCTTCTCAGCTGCTTCCCGGTCCTGTGGTGCAACAGCCAGGAGCAATCCGCCTGAAGTCTGGGGATCACATACCACATCCTCCATTGGCACGCCGATTTCTCCGAATGTACATTCATTTTCCACAAATTCCCTGTTGCGGTATGCACCTGCCGGGATAATTCCCATGGATGCATACTCCAGAACCCCCTCCATAACAGGAATCTTTGAAGCTTCAATTACCAGTGTACATCCGCTTCCCCGGGCCATTTCCAGAGCATGTCCTGCAAGGCCGAAGCCTGTAACATCTGTACAGCAGTGAATATTCAGCTCTTTCATGGCCTCCATGGCATATTTATTCAGCCAGGACATGATTTTTACCGCCCGGGCACACTCCTCCTGCGTGGCCAGCTCCGCCTTCAGCGCCGTGTTCAGGATGCCGCTTCCAAGAGGCTTTGTAAGAATCAGAATATCACCGGGCAAGGCGCCGTAATTTTTCCATATTTTCATGGGATTCACAAATCCGGTAACAGAAAGACCGTATTTTGGCTCTTCATCCTGAATGGTGTGTCCTCCCGCCAGCACAGCACCGGCTTCCATCACCTTATCCGCACCGCCTCTTAATATCTCTCCCAGTATCTCCGGTGAAAGGCAGTCCGGAAATGCTGCAATATTCAAAGCAAGCCGCGGTTCTCCCCCCATGGCATAAATATCACTGAGAGCATTTGCCGCCGCAATCTGTCCGAAGGTATAAGGATCATCCACAACAGGTGTAAAAAAATCCACCGTCTGGATCAGAGCCAGCGAATCAGACACCTGATACACTGCCGCATCATCAGAGGTTTCTGTTCCCACCAGCAGATTGGGATCATTAAATTTGGGCAGCTTACCCAGAACCTGGGCAAGGGTCTTAGGACCTGTTTTCGCCGCTCATCCCGATGTACGGGCAAGACTGGTCAGACGTACTGTACTCTGCTTCTCCATATTCATATACCTCCTTTTAATAAATTATAGCCACATGAATGGCAATATAATATCTTAAAACTTATAAAACGCCAACAGGCGCCCCGAACCTGCCTGTGGCTGTCGAGACGCCCGGATCATCTTTATTTAGGCTGGATAAATCCCTTTGCTTTTAAGGTTTCTGCACAGAGAACAGCACCGCCTGCCGCACCTCTGACAGTATTGTGGGAAAGTCCAACAAATTTATAATCGTATACCGTATCCTCGCGAAGTCTTCCGATGGAGATTCCCATACCTCTCTCATAATTCACATCCTCTGTTACCTGGGGACGGTTATCCTCCTCCAGATACTGGATGAACTGCTTCGGAGCACTTGGAAGCTCAAGCTCCTGAGGAATTCCCTTAAAGGTTACAAGCTTCTCGATAAGCTGTTCCTTTGTTGGTTTTTTGCGGAATTTCACAAATACGGCTGCAGTATGTCCGTTCAGCACCGGAACACGGATACACTGACAGGTGATTACCGGCTCCTGTGCAGGAACGATCACGCCGTCCTGAATTTTGCCCCACAGTCTCAGCGGCTCTTTTTCACTCTTCTCTTCCTCACCGCCGATGTACGGGATAATGTTATGTTCCATCTCCGGCCAGTCCTTAAAGGTCTTTCCTGCTCCGGAAATTGCCTGATATGTTGTGGCAACCACTTCGTATGGTTCAAATTCCTTCCATGCAGTCAGAACCGGTGCATAGCTCTGAATGGAACAGTTCGGTTTTACTGCGATAAAGCCTCTTGTGGTTCCAAGACGTTTCTTCTGGAATTCAATCACATCAAAGTGCTCCGGATTGATTTCCGGAACGACCATAGGAACATCCGGTGTCCATCTGTGTGCACTGTTATTGGAAACAACCGGTGTTTCTGTCTTTGCATATTCCTCTTCGATAGCCTTGATCTCATCCTTTGACATATCCACTGCAGAAAATACAAAATCAACAGTTGCAGCAACCTTTTCCACTTCATTAACATTCATTACCACAATCTTCTTCACTGCCTCCGGCATTGGAGTATCCATTTTCCATCTGCCTCCAACAGCTTCTTCATAGGTCTTGCCTGCACTTCTCGGGCTGGCTGCAAGAGTAACAACCTCAAACCAGGGATGGTTCTCCAGAAGGGAAATAAATCTCTGGCCTACCATACCAGTAGCACCTAAAATACCGACTCTCAATTTTTCACTCATAATAATTCTCCTCTTCTCCTCTGCATGTCTTTCCCAGACATACAATTGTCGTTTCTGTAAATACTATACCACATTTTCACAGAATGCAAGTATTTTTTTATTTTTCTTCAAGATATTTCCGGTTCATGGCAATCACCTGCTCCATTGCCTCCGGTCCCGGTGCCCCCAGTGTCATCCTTTTCTCCACACAGGTCTTTATACTGATAGCATCATATATATCCTCTTCAAATACCGGACTGATGGCCTTATATTCATCCATTGACAGCTCATCCAGAGAAATATTCTTTTCAATACATGTCAGAATCAGACGTCCTACGATTCCATGAGCATCACGGAAGGGACCCCCGTGATTTACAAGATAATCTGCCGCATCTGTTGCATTGGTAAAGCCGTTCTTTGCACTGGCCTGCATATCTTTATTATAGGCAAGAGGAATTCCCTTCATGGTTGTGAGAATGCTCATCAGCGCTCCGTAGACACGTCCGGTTTTGCCTCTTACCAGCTCTGCGATATCCGGATTTTTTTTTCTGCGGCATAATGCTGCTGCCGGTGCTGTATGCATCATCGATTTCCACAAAACGGTATTCGTTGGAATTCCATAAGATAATCTCCTCAGAAAACCGGCTTAAATGCATCATGATCGTTGACAATGCAGATAAAAGCTCGATCACAGCTTCATATCAAGAGCCACCTGGTCGTTGCGGCTGCGTCCTGTGTGCAGTTTCTTACCCGCATCACCGATACGGTCAATTAAATTTGCTTCTACAAAGCTGTGGATATCCTCATACTCATCTGTAATAACAAGACTGCCGTCACGGACATCTCTGAGAATGCCGTCCAGCCCGTCTGTGATTGCCTTCTCTTCCTCCGCCGTCAGTATCCCCTGTTTTGAAAGCATTGCAACGTGTGCCTTGCTTCCACGGATATCCTGCTCATAGAACTTCTGGTCAAAGGATTTTCTTATGTAATCTGAATCACCTGATTTTCCGGTAGATAGTTTACCATATTTTTTGCGGCTTGCATAGACTTTACACATCCAAAACCGCGGTTTTTGCGGCAGCCTCTCTTCTGGAAAAAACGCACCCGCAGTAATTCTGGCGGTACAGTCCATATTCATGCGACAATTCCACTGAACGTTTATAGCCGTTTTTCTTCTTAAAATCCGAAGGCAGATGGGAAACCTGATATATTCCGGCCAGCTCCTCTCCGATCTCATTGATCTTCCCGGCATTTTTCAGAGGAGAAATGCTCAGTGTGGTGGTAAAATAATCAAAGCCGCCCTCTTTTGCCAGCCGTGCAGCCTCCTCAAGACGCATCCTGTAGCATTTAAAGCATCTTTCATGACCTTCCGGAGAATCCTCCAGTCCCTTTGCCATATCATAAAACTTCTCCGGCTCATAACGGCCCTCCACAAATTCCACCGGATTAACAAACTGCATTTTTTTTATGAGGCAGCAGACCTCATCCACTCTTTTTTCATATTCCTCCCTGGGTGAAATATTGGGATTATAATAAAAAACTGTAATGGAAAAATACTTCGACAGATATTCCAGCACGTAGCTGCTGCAGGGAGCACAGCAGCTATGCAGAAAAAGCCTGGGAAGCACCCCTTCTTTCATATTCTTTTCGATAAGCTTATCCAGTTCCTTCTGATAATTTCGATTCATGATAAACGCTCCTGTTTCATCCTAAAACTTACCTTGCAGTATATCATTTTTCCCTTTCTGCGGCAACCTTTCCCTTCTCTGCATATGATAACATATATATCAGATAAAAGGAGGTATCCTGATGGAACCACTACTGGAAGTCAGAAATGTATGCCTGTCCTATCACAGCATGACCGGAGAAACACCTGCTTTATCTCATATTTCCTTTCATCTGCTGCCTGGTGAATTTCTTGCCATTGTGGGACCTTCCGGCTGTGGAAAATCCACACTGTTAAATCTGATCGCCGGGCTGCTTGAGCCTGAAGAAGGCAGCATTACCATAAAGGGACAGTCTGTTTCTTCCCAAAGCTGCCGTATCGGGTACATGCTTCAGAAAGATCACCTGCTGGAATGGCGCACCATCTACAGAAATATTCTTCTGGGCCTGGAAATCCGCCGCGAGCGCTCCCGGGAACGTTTAAATGATATAGAAGAAATGCTCCGTACCTATGGCCTTGATAAATTCCGCAATGCATATCCCTCCCAGCTTTCCGGAGGCATGCGCCAGCGTGCGGCACTTATTCGTACACTGGCCTTAAATCCGGAGCTTCTGATCCTGGATGAACCTTTTTCTGCTCTGGATTATCAGACAAGGCTTTCTGTCAGCGACGATATCGGCCGGATTCTCAGGACAGAAAAAAAGCCGGCCATACTGGTTACCCACGACATTGCGGAAGCCATCAGCATGGCAGACAGAATCATTTTGTTATCTGCCCGCCCTGCCACCGTAAAGAAAATCATACCCATAGAATTTTCCATGAAAAACCGGACGCCTCTGGGCTGCCGGAACGCACCGGAATTCAAAGATTATTTCAACCTTATATGGAAGGAGCTGAATGTCCATGCCTGAAAACAGTCCTGCCCAGCTTTCTTATCTGCACCGGAAAAAACGTGAAAATGCAATTGTAGTTCTCCTGCGCATCCTGCTTTTTGCAGGCTTTCTTGTGCTCTGGGAAATAAGCTCAAAAAAAGGCTGGATCGATTCCTTTATTTTCAGCAGTCCCTCCCTGATTGCCGCAGCATTTAAAAATATGCTGCTGACACAGGAGCTGCTGTCCCACATAGGTATTACACTGGCGGAAACTCTGCTGAGTTTCTTTTTTGTGGTTATCCTTGGACTGACCACAGCCATTCTTCTGTGGATTTTTCCAAAAGCAGCACGTGTTCTGGAACCCTATCTGGTTGTTCTGAACAGCCTGCCGAAATCTGCTCTTGCTCCTCTTCTCATTGTCTGGCTGGGAGCCAGCCAGCGGACCATCGTAGTAGCCGGAATATCTGTTGCTCTTTTTGGCTCTGTCATCAACCTTTATACAGGTTTTTCCGGAGCCGATCCGGAAAAGCTGAAGCTGATCCGTACTCTGGGAGGCAAAAAAAAGGAAGAACTGACAAAAATCGTTCTTCCCTCTTCTGTCCCTCTGATTTTGAGCACCATGAAGGTCAATATCGGACTATGCCTTGTAGGCGTGATCATAGGAGAATTTATCGGTGCCCGCAAAGGTCTTGGATATCTGATCATATATGGCAGTCAGACATTCCTCCTTGCAGGCATCCGGATACTATATGATATGGCGGTTATTCAAAACAAAAATACTATAATGTTTCCGGTCTTTCCACTGAATGCGCAGACCAGTCTTCCATGGCAGCAGCCCCTGAAGTATCCGCAGTATCTTCATAGGAATCCACAGTTATTGTATATTCACTGTCACCTTCCACGTAAACTGTGCCGTCTGTGCCTGCAATGGATACGGTTTTGCCGTCCGCATCTGTGATCGTTCCTGCATTTGACAACGCGTTTACCCTGCTGTCTCCAGTAACTGTCCATACAGAGCTTTCATCCACATATACATTGCAGTATCCGTCACCACCTTCTCCCGCATACGTCTCATCATTTACAAAAGCGCCCTGCAGCGTGCTTCCGTTTGTCATATAAAAATCCAGATTACTGACAGAATCCCAGATTACATTTCCTTTCATATCCTGACTGTCGGCCGTAAATAGACAATCGGACCCGTTCGCTCCGACATTGCCCCATCCGCGCCGGTTATTATTTCCTGTACACTGAAGGAAAAACTCACTATCGTCATTGTACGTGATTTCCACATCTTTTAAAGCGATGGTACACTCTGTGTTTGTTGTATAAAACAATCCGCCGTTCTGAGAAGCAATGCTTCCTCCATTCATCTGGAAGCTGCTGTTTCCCACTTCCGAATCACCGGACATACTCTGATAGAGAATTACCGTCCAGGTTGTGTCATTTTGTTCATCATCACTCATATTTCCAACCAGACTGCTGTCATAAAGCCGGAGTGTATTTAATCCTTCAATGCAGATTCCTTCAGACCCGTTGGCGATCAGCTCTGCATTATTAATGGAAATATCTGCTGTACAGTAAACTGCCGGGGAACCCACGCCGTTGGAGATGTATGTACCTCCATCCACAACCATGGTTCCGCCGCCTCTGTCACTGCGAACTGCCGCAGAGGACTCTCCATTTGTTTCCACGTTCAGATCCCATGCATAAAGAGTACCGCCTCCTGCCGCATGTATACCTCCGGAAGTATCCTGCTGAGTAGTGATGGTTGTATCTGCAGCATACACAGTACCGTCACCATATGCAAAAAGCCCTGCACCGCCTTTGCTGTCTGTATCCACTGTACTGCCGGAAACATAAGCTGTTCCGTCTGTGGCCAGAACTGCTGCTCCCACACCATAAAAGCTGGAATTGTCACCACCTGTACTGTCAGCAGACGTCCGTGTTATAAAATCATTACTGAAGGTCACCTCTGCCCCATCAGAAACAAGAGCCACATTTTCATCTGTTCCTGTGGAATCCAGAGAAGTATCTGTTACATTTTCATCTTCTGTATATTCATATGCCGCTTCATAGCTGTCCACACCGGAGGGCTGCTCTCCCGGACCGCCGCTTTCCTGGCCTGCCGGGCTGCCCGGACCTCCGCCCATTCTCATGGACTGCACCGTAATGGTGAGCGCATTCCCATTATCATCGAGAGTCACAGCGATCACATCCCCAACCTGAATATCCTCCAGGGTGATTTCTTCTGTGGCCATCTCTCTGTCACGAATATTTTTGCCGCTATCTTCAGACTGCTCTCCGTTTTCCCGGTCTCCCGGCCTGCCATTCATAGAAATTTTTGTAATTACCGTGCTGTCTGTCACTGTAATCTGGAGCTCTTCTCCGGTCAGTTCAAGCATGGATGGAACTTCTCCTGTTTTGCCTCCTTCCGGCTGCTCCGGTGCTTCTCCGTCTTGTTCACCTTCCGGCTGCTCCGGTTTTCCCCCGTTTTTGCCCTCTCCCGAACGATCCATCTCTTTTCTTGTTCCTGTAGCTATGGTAATGATTCCCTCTTCCACAGATTTTACTTCACCCAGAGTTTCCTCTGAACTGCTCTCCTTGGATTCCGGAGTTTCTTCTGCATCCTCTGATGCTTCTGCGGTACTGTCTGCCGCCATTGTCGTTACTGCTGTTCCCGCCAGAGAGACGGTCAGCATCGCCCCCATAAGCACTGCCAGATATTTATTTTTCATTTTTGGGTACCTCTTTTCTCCGTTATAAAATAAATACAGATTCAGATTAAATGAAAAATGTGTTTTTGATATGGTAAAACTGCGAAAAAAGTGTGTCCTGTATAATTTTTCTATGTCTGCACCTCCCATTTTCCTTTTCCGCCGCTTCCATTAAAACGGATCCGTCCTTCTTTTTTTAAGGCTCTGATCCGGTAATTCGCACAGGAAAGACTGATTCCAAGCTCCCGCGATATCTGCCCTGCAGTAATATAAGGATTTTCTCTCATCAAATCTGCGATAATCTCCCTGTCTTCTCTTTTCTGCCGGAAATAGTCAAACTGATTACCATAGTCAATCCTCAGCCTTTGCGTCTTTTCTGTATAAAATACAAGCTCCATATACTGCGGATATATAACAATTATATCAGTTTTCCGGAGCATTTCTTCAGCAGCTGCTTTTTGAATCAGCTCTGTATTCCTCAGTGCCTCTTCTATAACGGCAATCTGATCCTTCCGGGAATATCCCTTTCCTTTTTTCTGCTCCAGTCTTTTTATTTTCACTTCGGATTCTTTCAGCTTTTTTTCCAGATCTCTTTGTTTAATCTGATACATTTCATCGGTGAGCACACCGTTCAAAAGCTTATCCGCCAGCAGAGACATCTGTGATTTCAGCTGCTGACAGTTTTTTTCTTCTTTGTCAATTTCAGATTTCAGATCCTTTTCATTCAGAACCAGCTTCAGCATTTCTGTCATCCTGCGGATGATTTTATCCCTGTCCGGTTGATAATAACTGATCTGTTTATCTTTCAGGAGCTGATAAAGCTGCTCTTCATTCAGATGTATATTATTGCACCCTGTGCTTCCTTCCTGCAGATACCGTCTGCATTTCCATTCATAAATTTTATGTCGGTCACTGTGCCGTCTCCTGACAGTACGGTAATATGGCTCATTGCAAAAGCCGCAGTACAGTCTGCCGCTTAAAGGGAATCTCCCTGAACTGCTGTTTTTTACAGTTGTCCTGTTCCCGGTCTGCTCATCAATTGCCCTTTTGCCGCTTCGTTCATCAATTGCCCTGTTTGCCGCTTCCCATAATTCATCTGAAACAATCTGCGGAAGCATATGCTCATAAACAAAATGGTTCTCCTTTGGTACTTTCAGCATTCTTTTGGAATCAAAATCATAGTGTTTTCTGTTCATTACAACTGTTCCCTTATTGATGGGACTGCGGATCATCCGAAGGATATCTGAATCAGAAAACCATCCCCCTTTTCTGTTATGAATCCCGTCCTTTTTCAGGATCGCCGCGATGGTCCTGCATCCATATCCTCCTGCACAAAGCTGATACATTCGCCGTTTTACCTGTGCTTCCTCTTTAATTACCTCTATGGTTTTGTCCGGCAGTCTGCGATAGCCATATGTATTGGAAGTCAGAATTATGGCACTTCCCTTTTTCTGACGATTTCGATGTGCATTGTTAATCTTTTTGCTCAGCTCCCGGCTGTATTCCTCTGCGAGGATAGCCTTGATTCCTGTGAGCAAAGTGTCATCGGTACTGTAAAATTTATTTTCAATATATATGTAAAGCTTCTTTAAAGATACTGTCAGCCGGTCAACAAACAGATACCAGTCCTTCGTATTTCTCATTAAACGATCCTGAGATTTTATTACAATGACATCAAATTTGTCTTTTTGCAGATCCGCGTACAATCGGTTATATTCCATACGCCCTTTTGTACTGGTACCGGACCGGCTCTCAACATACATATCCACCAGAAGCCAGCCTTTTTTCTGAACGCATTCCTTTGCCTCAGCCACCTGCTTAGCGAGAGCATCTTTCTGACTTTCCTCATCCGTGCTGCATCTGGCATAAATCACTGCCCGGATCCTCATTCCTTCTCTTCCCCTCTTAAGAGCTCCAGCAGCCTGACCCTTTCGTCAGGCGTAATCAGTTTCTCTTCTGCCAGATATTTTGCCAGATTCATCATGATCTGCACGTCCATTATGTTCTGTTCTTTCTCTTCTGTCTGATGATATGTCTGATGATAATGATTACCTGAAAGAGACATATGATTCACCTGATATTAATACTTTTATTTCTAATATCTTATGCTCCTGTCAGATTGTCGTGAACTGCCTGCGAGTCTCTTTAAACTCACATGGGTTCTGATGTCCATCGTGATTTTGTGTATCATCGCCATGGTACTCTACGGTTTTCTTGGATTTGTTGAGAAACACTATAGGCAAAAAAGATAAAAAACGATGAATTCTCCTTCTCTTTTTTGACATTTTTCATCAAAAAAACTCCGGAAAGGCTTGTTTTTCCCACAAAAACAAGTTATTCTATAGTTATGGTAAAATGAGTGGTCGAACTAATACTCATTTCACCCAAAAAGAAAGCGGAGGTATATAAGATGAAAAAGCTTGTTGTCACAGACAAAAAAGGCTGTATGGCATGTCTGGAATGTGTTCGCGCCTGTTCAGAAGCATTCTACAAAGAATTTGATCCGGCTAAATCATGCATTCAGATCGTAGAAGGCAAAGACGGAAATCCTAAGACAAATACCTGTATTCAGTGCGGCAAATGTGCACGCAACTGTCCACAGAATGCCATCAAACAGAACGCAAAGGGCGTTTACGTAATCGACAAAAAACTTTGTACAGGATGCGGCGAATGTGTTGCCGTATGTCCAATGGGAGTTATGGTTAAAGCAGAAAGCTCTCCGGTATCCAGCAAATGTATCGCTTGCGGTATCTGTGCAAAAGCATGTCCAATGGGCATTCTTGAGGTTCAGGAAAAAGAAAAATAAATCCTGCAATAAAAAGTACAAAAACGGGGTCGCTTCACAGCGGCCCCTTTATGTATTCCGTTATAATTGTTAAAACAATGCAGCTATCCGGTAATAAGCCTCCCTGAAAATGGAAAGTCCCCAGGTTACAGCACGATAAATAAACCCTTCCTTCGGTCTGAAATATACCACCTCATCCGGATAAGCAATAAGGCGCACAAAAAATACAGCAATAAAAATCAGGCAGATCAGTACGACCACATAACGCCACCTGGAGGCAGCAAGCCGATCCTCAAACAGTACTGCCAGTACCAGAAAGGGCACCGTCCAGAACAACGGGTGCAATGAAAAGGCTTTCGGAAAATCAAGGGTAAGCGCAGCCAGCCATGCTCTTGTTATCCCACAGCCCGGGCAGGAAATACCCAGAAAAAATCTCACCGGACAGCCTATAAACCAGGATACCGCATAGTACAAAGCCACCACCAGCACCAGCCCTTTAAGACGACTCAGAATCTCTTTTTTATAATCAGACATTTTCTCTTCCCTTCTCCAGACAAATTCTTTTTTAATAATATCGAAAAAAACAGATTTTTTCAAACATTTTTTATTTTTCATTGCAGATAAAAAAACTCAATGTTATAATAATACTATAGTGGGCTAAAGCCCAATACATTTGAGGGAGGCAATATTATGAATTTCAAAAAACGCGACGGATTAATGGCCGCTTTCCTTAGTGTGATCACCTGTGGTATTTACAGACTGTACTTCTGGTACTGTATCGGAGAAGATGTAAATATCATCTGTGAAGATGACGGAGAGCATACCAAAAATTACATCGTAGCCTGGCTGCTGGGAATCATCACCTGCGGTGTTTATACCAAATGGTGGGAATACAGACTGGCAAGAAGACTTTATAATGCCAGAGGCAAATATGGACAGGACTTGGATTCACCTGTTATTTTCTGTGTTTTCCTGACACTGCCATGGCTTTCCTATTTCCATGTATGTGACGTTATGAATAACTATACCGAAGCATACAATAAGCTCGGACGCAGCGGCAGACGCTCTGCCCCGTCACCAAAAGTTTCTTCAGAAGAAGATTTCGGATTCTACGAAGAAGCTCCGGCTGAAAGCCCCAAAATGACTGCTCCGAAGGCACCTGCCAAACCAAAATGCCCTGTATGCGGCAACCCGATCAAATCAGGAGATAAATTCTGCATGTACTGCGGCAATAAACTGGGATAAAACCGGCAAAAACAGCCGGCTATATTACAAAAGTGATATAGCCGGCCATTTTAATTTCAGGCATTCATACCGTTGCAATTTCACATAAATCCGGGCACAAGCCAGCTGCTGTCAAGCCGGGCAAGAAGCCGTGCATTATGATAAGCCATTTTTAATGTCAGGCAGGTTCGTCCCAGATATCTTGT